>JAAFHY010000069.1 GCA_013298505.1 Cytophagales bacterium | reverse complement strand
TTTTTTTTTTTCAATGAAAGTTCAGTGCAAATAGCATCTTCTAACCTTTTAGTGCCAGCTGTTAGAAATAAGCTTATAAAATCTCGGTGCGTAAGTTCGCTTACATTTTCTACTTGATAGGTGTCATCGCAGCATCCTAACTGAACCAATACATTCCATGCACTACAATAGCCTTGATTGCGCAGCGTACCTCTTACCATTGTTTTGATATCGCTCAAGCCATACGTGTTTCGATATTTTAGAGAATCCCTGTTTGCATAGCCTTCAAATTCGCCAAAGCCTGGCACACTTACTTTAGTAATTCTTTTAAATAATTGATGATATGGAATGTATTTGTGGTTGCCCGCTTGCAAAAACTTGGCAGTGCCTTGTCCAGCCATTACCACGTTTCGCGGATTCCAAGTAAATTTATAGCGCCAAGGGTTTTCGATATCGGTAGTCGGTGCAATGAGCCCTCCGGTAAACGATTCGAAAGAAGTAAGCACTCCCCCATCGCTCTTGATGCGATCAATTACTTGCATGGCACTCATGTGGTCGATACCTGGATCGAGCCCGCACTCGTTCAAAAATAAAATTTCCTTTTTCTTCGCATCCTGATGAAAGGCATTCATCTCGTCACTTACATAACTGGCAGTAAGCAAATGT
Source organism: Cytophagales bacterium (assembly GCA_013298505.1). Lineage (GTDB taxonomy): Bacteria > Bacteroidota > Bacteroidia > Cytophagales > Cyclobacteriaceae > ELB16-189. Next base: position 16,999 of record JAAFHY010000069.1, on the reverse strand, counting down.
TTACCCTCCAACAGGCAAAGCTTGGCTACCAAAGAATGCAAACTGGCAGGTATCAGCGATACTACTACATCGACAGTTGCAATTACTGAACGACTTTCTTCTGCTTGCGAAATATCAAATCGTATGGCAGCACCATTCGCATGATTGCCGATTCGCTCTTGCGCAGACTGCATTGAAACATCGCCAACGATAATTTGCCAATGGTTGGTTAGTGCTGCTTGCAACAGATAATCAATTAATGCCGATGACGATCGCCCCGCTCCTAAAACCAATACAACTTTATTTCTCATTTTATTATGAAATATTAGCAAGTTCAAAATTAGTCAAATTCACTTCGTAAGTTAAACCGATCGTAGTAAAATCAAAACCAATCGTAAAACTCCTTTTATTATATCAAATGGTTTACTAACTTTAAAAGTAGATACCCCCACCCATCATGGATTTATTTCAATCGTATAATTCGCTGGATGATCTTGATACCGAATCGAAGTACTTAATTCACAAAGCAAAAGAGGCCACTCAATTTGCGTATGCGCCTTACTCTAAATTTCAGGTAGGTGCTGCCCTTTTACTAGACGACAACTCGGTAGTAGTGGGCTCGAATCAAGAAAACGCATCCTATCCGCTTTGCATGTGTGCCGAAAGAGTTGGGTTGTACTCGCTGGGCAACACGTTTCCCGAAAAGAAAATCATGAAGTTAGCCGTTGTTGCTCATAAGAAAAACCATAAAGAATTAACCTTAGCAGCCCCCTGTGGCGCGTGCCGGCAAGTCTTGCTAGAGTACGAACAAAGGCAAAAAGCAAAAATGGAAATCCTCTTTTTGAGCGATCAGCAAAAATGGCTCAAGTATTTAAGTGCCGCCTCTCTTTTGCCGTATTCATTTTCGGCAGATAGCCTCATTCACTAACCAGTAAGCCTATTATAATCAATTATTTAGCACACCATCACCTATTACTGGTTAGTAGCCCATCAACTTATCAGAGTGCGATCAAACTACTCGAGTGGCTAGGTATTTTACATTGTGATCTAGATTAAACTCATGTAATATTTCGCAAATAATAAGATCAGCCAAGGGCTGTTGAAAGCCTATTTTTGACTTTCTTTGAAGTTGCTTTAAGCCTATAGTGTGATACAAGACATTGATATTGCTGATCTTAAAAAGATCACAGAACTAATACAGAGCAAGCATGGCTACGATTTTCGTAACTATGCAATGTCCTCCTTTAAACGCAGGATGCTCCGCCTGCTCGAATTGAAAAGCCTTACCATCGAGGCACTTCTAAAGAAATTAAATGACCAGCCTGGCTTTATAGATGAATTTTTGGATGAATTGACGGTAAACGTGACCGAGATGTTTCGTGACCCGGGTTTTTGGAGAAGCATCCGCGATGAAATAATACCAGGGATTTTACTCAATCATAAGTCGTTTAAGATTTGGCACGCGGGCTGCTCTTCGGGCGAAGAAGTGATATCCATGACCATCGTGCTTCAAGAACTCGGCATACTAAATGATGTTCAGATTTTTGCCACCGATTTAGACACCACCATTTTAGAAAAAGCAAAATCGGCCTCGTATCCAATCAAAAATATGGAGCTGAACGAAAAAAACTATATCCGCTACGAAGGCAAAGGAAGCTTAAAAGACTACTACAAAGAAGACAGTGGAAGAGCAATTTTTAACAAAGATTTACTTCAAAATGTGACCTTCCGAAAGCATGACCTTGTAAAAGGAGAAGTGTTTAACAAATTCGATTTGATACTCTGTCGCAACGTAATGATTTATTTCAACCAGACCTTGCAAAACGAAGTGTTGAAAAAATTCCACGAGAGCATGTTCAAATATGGCTATTTGGCTATTGGATCGAAAGAGTCATTGATTTGGTGTGAGGTGGCCAACAAATTTTTGGTGGTAAATAACGAAGAGAAAATTTATAAGAAAGTAAAGGATTAGGGTGTACGCTGCCATGGACAAGTATAATTTAAATAACAGCTTTAAGGCAGTTGTGATTGGAGGATCGGCCGGAAGTTTTCAGGGTATCGTAAAAATACTCTCTCAAATTCCCAAAACATTCCATCTTCCCATTATTCTTTGCTTGCACCGCTTGAAGCATGTTCGTAACGGGTTTGTGGAAGCTCTATCAATAAAAAGTGTGGTACAAGTAGTAGAGCCGAACGATAAAGATCAAATTAAAAAAGGAGGAGTTTATTTGGCACCATCAAATTATCATATGTCCATTGAGTTGGGGAATTACTTTTCCATGTCTACCGAAGATATGATCAACAATTCGCGACCCGCCATCGATGTTACGTTGGGCACTGCTGCATATGTGTACAGAGATAAACTGGTTGGCATCTTACTTTCGGGTGCCAATAGAGACGGTGGCTTGGGAATGAAGCACATTAAAGACAAAGGAGGGCTTACCATTGTGCAAGAACCTACTGAGTGCATGATTGATACCATGCCCAAAGCAGCGCTCGCACTAACCCAAATTGATTACACCATGAAGGTAGATCAGATCGTAGAATTTTTAGTTGAACTCGATAAGCATTACAAATAATGGAAAGGTACTTACAATCATTTATTCAACTACTTAAAGATCCGCAGAAAAAAATCCTGCTATTGGCTGCTCTGTTTTTTATCGGGATACTTTTTTCGGCCTACTCGCTTTTCATGTTGCCGCACAACCTAGTGGTAAATGGCGGAATGACATCGTCTGGTTTGGCAACATGGATTTTTGCCAAAAATTTTTTAGTGATTTTGATTGCTTTCATGGCGGGGATTGTGGCCCTCAATGCGGCCTATCGTTTAAAGAAAGAAGTTATCGTTTTTAAAGAGGCAAGCACACAAACTACCCGATCATCATCAGAGTTAGCCAGCGAAGCTAATAGCGTTGACAAACAAACATTTTTAACTACTCTTAGAAACACAAAGAAAACGGAACTGGCGCAGACTGGATTAAACTCAATTTGCGAATTGCTTCATGCTGGGCAAGGAGCTTTGTATTTAGTTGATTTTAAAAAGAAAATAGAATTAAAGGCTGGTTTTGCACTTGTTACTGAAAACGAAACCGTTTCGTTTGAAATGGGTGAAGGGCTGGTCGGTCAAGCTGCATCATCGGGAAAAAGTTTCTACCTCGATGAATTGCCCGAAGGTTACTCAAACATGATTACAAGCGGGTTAGGGAGTGCAGCGCCAAAATTTTTATTTATTACACCCGTAAAAAAAGAAGAGCAAGTAAATGCAGTTTTAGAAATAGCCACGTTCAAGCCAATTGCCGAAAGTGATAAAAAACAGGCCACCGAACTAGCTACCCTACTATTGGAAAGTTTATAAAAGAATCTAATGCGATAAAGCATGTTGAAGAATATAAAAATTAGCACAAAAATAACAGGATTGATCGTTACGATCTGTTTGATTTCCATAGTAGCGATTTCCCTTTTCACGTATCGGCTCAACAACAATAGTTCAATAGAAAAAACAGGAGCCGAGCTATCGGTTATTGCCGATAATCGCGCCTCTCAACTAAATTACTATTTCGATCATATCACTTCTACCGTCACTTTCCTTCAACACTCTGCCGAACTCAAAAAACATCTAAAAGAGGCACCTGATTCAGTTCAGTCTCTTCTTGCTCAAATTCAACTTGATTATGGATTTAATGAAATACTAATTACCGATTTGCATGGGGCTGTAAAGGCATCTTCAAATCAAAAAAGCGTTTCTCATTTTCCCGACCCAGATGGAACGTTCTATAACCTCGCAGCACAAAAATTTCACGTTAGCTCTATAAAAAAGTCAGACTCAACATATATAGCGTATGCTGGTGCGCCCTTCGATGGTCTGATCATGATGTTTTCCATTGACTTGACAGAAATTTATAAGTCTGTTCAAAACACAGCCGGGCTAGGCAACACAGGCGAAGCATTCATAGGCATTCAAGACATAGCCACACAAAAAATAGTTTTAGCAAGCCCCTTGCGAAATGACCCAGGCGCAGTATTGAAATTTTACGAAGAATCCGATAAGCCTGCTAAGGAAGTTGTATTAGCTCTGGAGAATAAGAGCGGCATTGCCACTGGTCGCGACTACAGACAAAAGGAAGTATTAGCTGCCTATCGTAAAATCAATCATGCTCCTTGGGCATTAGTTGTTAAAATAGATATTGAAGAAATCACATTAAGTGCAGACGGACTTACTAAAATTTATTTCTTGGGTGGGCTTTGTATTCTTATTCTCGCTTCTGCCCTATCTATTCTTTTTGCACGGTCGCTAACGCAACCGCTTCATGCCATGCAAGGAACACTCGACATGGTGTCTAAAGGTATTTTGCCCGATAAGGTAGAGCCTAGCAGTGGCGATGAGTTTGGCCAAATGGCCGACAAGGTAGATGGCCTGGTTCAAACACTAAAAAGTAGTGCGCAGTTTGCACGATTAGTGGGCGAAGGAAAATTTAACGCTACCTATCAACCCGCTAGCGAAAACGACACGCTTGGCCTTGCGCTTTTAAACATGCGCGAGAATTTAATTGAAAACGAACGCAGAGACACTGAACGAAATTGGATTGTAAGAGGCGTTGCAGAAGTGGCCGAAATTTTACGTTTGCACGATACGATAGACGGCCTAGGAGATGATATCGTAAAATTTATCATCGAAAAAGTAGGAGCCTTACAAGGAGCCTTTTACGTTGTTAACGATGAAGAAAAACAAAAGCTTATAGAACTAAGGGCAAGTTTTGCCTATAATCGGAAGAAGTATTTGAAAAAATCGTTCCGTTTTGCCGAAGGATTAGTTGGCCAAGCTGCTGCTGAGCAAGATTACATACTACGAACCGAGATTCCCGATGAGTACCTAACCATTACCTCTGGCATTTTGGGCGATCAAAAGCCGAATTGCATTTTGATCGTTCCCTTGATTACCAACGAAGAAGTGTATGGCGTTGTCGAGTTTGCAGGAATTAAAAAGTTTACGCCTTCACACATCAAATTTGTGCAAGAGCTAAGCGTGATTCTAGCTCGAACCATATTTACAATTAAAGTAAACGAGCGCACCCGCAGGCTACTATCCGAATCGCAAGAACTCAGTGCCGAACTTACAGAAAAACAAGAAGTATTGCGGCAAAACGCAGAAGAGATGCGCGCCACGCAAGAAGAGCTTCAACGATCAAATATAAAACTTGAAGAGCAAATTGAAGAAGTTAACCGTACCCAAAACAGAATGCAACTTCTGTTGGAAAATGCATCTGAAGTAATCACGATCTACGAAGAAGACGGAAAGATCAGGTACATCTCGCCATCGGTAGAAACGATTTTAGGCTACAATCAAAAGGAGCTACAAGGCCAAAGTGACTTAGATCGGGTGCATCCAAACAGCCTAGAAATTGCCCGCGGATTATTCAATCAACTTCGCGAAAAGCCCGAAGAGAAGATTACTGTACAGCTAGAATATAAAACCAAAGATGGCAGATACATTTGGCTCGAAGCAACAGGTACTAATTTCATGTCCAATTCTGCTATCCACGGGTTTATTCTAAATTCAAGAGATATAACAGAAAGGCGATTGGCTGAGCAAGAGCAACGCATGCGAAGCAAGATGCAAGCGTTATCAGAAAATTCGCTTGACATTATCACTCGGTTAGAGAACGATGCGATCTCGTATATCAATCCAACCATCGAATCATATACTGGCAAATCACCTTCACGATATATCAATAAAAAAATTCAAGAAGCAGACCTACAGCAAGGCATCTTAGACCAATGGTTATCGATTGTTGAACAAGTCAATAACAGCAATGATAAAGTTTCAGTAGAGATGAATTTCCCTTCGGAAATGGGCGATCGGGTAATGCAAGTAAACGCGATACCTGAATACGATGATCAAGAAAAAATAGAATCGGTATTAGTTGTTTCACACGATATCACCGAGCGCAAAGAAATTGAGTTAGAAATCCAAAATAAGAACAAGAAGATAAACGACTCGATCAACTACGCAAAGAGAATTCAAAATGCCATTTTGCCCAATACACGCTTAATCAACAAAGCCCTCCCCGATTCATTTATACTTTACAAACCGCGCGATGTGGTGAGCGGAGACTTCCCGTGGTTTGTTCAAATCAAAAACGACTTGTTCATTGCAGCTGTAGACTGTACAGGGCACGGAGTTCCAGGAGCACTACTTTCGCTAATCGGCTATTTCTTACTGAACGATATTGTTAGAAGCCGTAAAATTACAGAGCCAGGAAAAATTTTAGATCTTCTCGATGAAGGCGTTACCCAAACACTACGACAAGATCAAGAAGACTCGGCTACAAAAGATGGAATGGACATTGCGCTTTGCAGAATCAATACTGAAAACAGAACGCTAGAATATGCAGGCGCACATCGCCCACTTTACTTTATGAAAGGCGGGGTGATGGACGAGGTGAAAGGAAACAAATTCCCAATTGGCGGAGGCATTTACAAGAATCAAACTAATTTCACTACCACCAAAATCGAATTGGCAAAAGGAGATTCATTCTATTTTAGTTCAGATGGATTTCCGGATCAGTTTGGTGGTCCTGAATCGCGCAAATTTGGCCCTAAGAAAACCCGCGAGATTATTGAGCGTGTACACCAAAAACCGATGGCCGATGCAGCCGAGGTATTTGACGCTGAATGGGAAGCATGGAAGGGTGATCAAAAGCAAACAGATGATGTTCTTTTAATTGGCATTAAACTTTAATCTTAGCAACCCACGATCTAAATTGCCACAATCAATTGTAAAACTTTAACTTAAAAATCATACATTCGGAACCCAAACTTTAAAACGATGAATTATATCTATGACCTGCACCGGACCATGATGTCCCAAAAATTGATTCTGGTTTACGATGGCGACTTTACACAAGAAACCACCAAATCAATTTTGGCTATGGCCGAGCGTAACCTCGACTCTTCGGGCGAAGAATCAGGAATCAAGCGCAAAGTCTTTAACGTGATGGTAGAAGCCTTGCAAAACATTGTGAAGCACAGCAGCGAACATGGATTAACAGCAGGATCGCTCATTAGTAAGAGCGCCATTTTTATGATCAGTAAAGATGATAAAAAGTACTGCGTAATGACGGGCAATCCGATACCCAAATCTGCCGTTGCAAAATTGACATCTAATTTGAACGATCTTAACGCAAAAGATAAAGACGGCTTGAAAGAGATGTACAAAGAAATCATTAAGAACACCCAAATTTCAGAGAAGGGTGGCGCAGGCCTTGGCTTTGTTGACATGGCTCGCAAATCAGGAGAAAAATTAGAATTTTCGTTTGATGCAATGAACGATGACTACGACTTCTTCTGTCTTAAAATTAATATCTCAAGAGAAAAAGAATAATAAAAATAAACGAAGCAATCATGGAAATACTAAATCTAAAAGGCACCGAAGATACTCCCACCATTTTGTTGGACAAGAAAAATGGAATCTTTGAAATCAGCGGCCGTTCTTTACCAGAAGATTCTGCGGAATTTTATAAGCCTGTCATTGAGTGGATTAATGCGTATGGCGCAGAAGCCAATCCTTCAACGGAGTTTGCCTTTAAACTAGAATACTTCAATACCGCATCTTCTAAATTGATACTCGATGTACTTTCTGCCCTCGAAGAAATCAAAGGCGTAAAAGTAACTTGGTATTTTCACGATGACGATGAAGACATGGAAGAGGCTGGTCAAGAATTCTCTGAATTGGTTGAGATTCCCTTTGAGTTTAAAACCTATTAAAGATTTTAGATTTACGATTTCAGAATGAAGATTTTCGGTTTTCGACAATCTAAAATCACAAATCTAAAATCAAAAAATAACTAAGAAATGAGTGAGGAAATTCTCAAGGCGCTAACTCAGCTTTTTGCCATTATTACCAAGCAAGACGGAGGAGTAACTGAAAACGAGCGCCAGTTTGTAATCAATTTTTTTCAAACAGAATTAGATCATGCTTCTGTCAAAGAATACTTGGAATTGTATGACGAGTTTTCGGGTTATCACAAACAAACAGCAGGCGATGAAAAAAACAAACTCACCTCGGTAAAAGATTCGGTAAAAACACTTGGCCTCTGCAAAAAAATCAACAAAACCCTTACCCAAAAGCAAAAGGTAGTTGTGTTGATCAAGTTACTTGAACTAATTGGGTCTGACAAAAATTTCACTCCACAGCGAATTGAAATCATCAATACCGTTTCAACCGTTTTTAATATTGGGCAAGACGAGTATAAACTGATTGAAACGTTTATCACTGCCGAAACCATTGCCGAATTAAATTTTAAAGATATTCTGGTGCTTAATTCGGCACACGAAAAAACAGCCGAACTGCAAAAACATACACATGGCCATATCACAGGCACGCTCATTTTCATGAGGGTAAGCAGTGTAGAGATGTATTTCACCAAATACTTAGGCGAAGAATCAAATATTTTGAACGGGTTTATCATTCAACCCAATAGAGTCTATTTATTTTCGCACGGAAGCACCATTAAAACCCAAGCAGGCGATGCGCTTTATTACAGCGACTTGGTAGCGCACTTTAATGAAGAGCTAAAGACCACCAAGCTATCGTTCAATGCCAACGTAAAAGAATTTAAATTCCCGAATGGGGCAATTGGCTTGCGCGATGTTTTGATCGCTGAAGGGCCAGGGAAATTAATTGGTATAATGGGTGCTAGCGGTGCAGGTAAAACTACTTTGCTTTTAACATTAGCAGGCTTAGAAAAACCATCAAAAGGCGAGATTTTAATTAATGGGTTTGATATCAATACCCAAAAAGATAAAATACAAGGGGTTATTGGTTTTGTTTCGCAAGATGACCTACTGATTGAAGAGCTCACAGTATATCAAAATCTGTATTTCAATGCGAAGTTGTGCTTTGCCAACTTTACAGAAGAAGAGCTACACACCCGAGTAATAACCACGCTCGAAAATTTAGGGTTAGATCAGCGAAAAGATTTAACTGTAGGAAGTGTATTAGATAAAAAAATAAGTGGTGGTCAACGAAAGCGCCTCAACATTGCACTGGAATTAATTCGCGAGCCCGCAATTCTTTTCTTAGACGAACCGACCTCGGGACTATCGTCAAGAGATTCAGAAAACGTAATCGACTTATTGAAAGAACTTTCGCTGAAAGGCAAGTTGATTTTTGTTGTTATCCATCAGCCCTCGTCAGACATCTATAAAATGTTTGATAAGATGGTGATTATGGATACGGGTGGTTTCCCAGCCTATTACGGAAGCCCTGTAGAAGCGGTAACTTATTTTAAGAAAGCGACTCACCAAGTAGATAGTAACAGAGGCCAATGCGAAACCTGTGGTAACGTAAACCCCGAGCAAATATTCAATATCATTGAAGCCAAAGTGGTGGATGAGTATGGCCAGCCCACCTCAAAACGTAAGGTCACGCCACCTCAGTGGCATGATATGTACAAAGAGCGGTTTAAGATCAACCGAATTGAAGATGTAAAAGAAGAACCACCTAGCACACTCAACATACCAGGGAAAATAAAGCAGTTGGCCGTTTTTACAACCCGTGATTTTCTATCCAAGCTAAGCAACAAACAGTATCTGCTCATCAACTTATTGGAAGCCCCGCTATTGGCTACCATTCTTGCTTTCATTATTAAATACAAAAGCGCCCCCGGTGGCAAAGAATATATTTTTCGTTTCAACGATAACTTCCCAGCATTTTTGCTGATGTCGATAATTGTTGCTCTATTTATGGGCCTCACAGTAAGTGCCGAAGAGATTATAAGAGATCGAAAAATTTTAAAACGAGAATCATTTCTGAACTTAAGCTGGAATAGTTATTTGTTATCCAAGCTTTCTATTCTATTCCTTCTATCGGCCATTCAAACACTCACGTTTGTCATTTTAGGTAATTTGATATTAGAGATTCACGGCATGACGTTTGCGTTTTGGTTTGTTCTTTTTACTACTTCGTGTTTCGCAAATATTCTCGGCTTGAATATTTCTTCTGCCTTCAATTCGGCTGTTACTGTTTATGTGATGATCCCCCTCTTACTCATTCCTCAAATGATATTGAGTGGATTGCTTTTCAACTTCGACAAATTAAACAATCTAATTTCGACCAAAGGAAGAGTGCCTATCGTTGCCGACTTAATGGCCTCTCGCTGGGCTTACGAAGCAATGGCAACTCACCAATTTACCAGTAATGGCTACGAAGCTAGTTTTTACAAATATGAAAAAGAACAAGCCAAAGCAGATTTTAAATCAGCCTTTATTGCCGATGATTTGAAACGAAGAAACTTCTTCATCTTACAAAACATAGATTCCAAAAACGATTCAATCAAGAAAATCTGCGCTAAGCATATCAACATCATTGTAGACGTTTTAAAAAACGAACCGTTTAAGGCTGGATTTGAAAAAGTTGATTTTGAAACTGATTTTTCACCAAAAAACTACACCAAATTGAGAGGCGGAATGCTAGACTCCTACCTTGAAGATTACAGAAAGCATTATCAAAAAATATATAACGACAACGTGCTTTTGGTTGAGAAGCGCATGGCCTACGAAGAAAAAAATGGTTTCAATATTAATGATGAAAAAAATAAGCACTACAATGAAAGCCTTGCCGACCTCGTAAAAAATATTTCGGTTAAGGAAAGGCTCTTGGAATACGAAGGCAAGCTCGTGCAGCAAATTAATCCGATCTTTCAAGACCCCACTCCAAGCAATGCCATAGATTATCGCACTGCATTTTTCGTGGCTGAGAAAAATCTCTTAAGTATTACCATTAGCACTTATTGGTTCAACTTGTTGATAATTTGGTTAATGGGCTTGTTATTCTATGTTTCGTTGTATTTTGAGTGGCTCCGAAAACTAATTGATATGTTCGGGAAAGTAAACATTCCTAATAAGGTCACAATCCCTTTTAAGAAATGATAAGCAAGTATGGTTTGGTAGGGAATTTTGAATTCTTAATTTTGTAAACAATAATAGAAAAGTTATGAAACTTGTAACTATTGGATTTTTGGCTCTGTTCTTAGCCGCTTGTGGATCAAGCAAAAAGCCCGATGAAAAAGCATTCTTAGAGAGCTTAGACTCAGCAAAGTCAGGGCCTACGATTGACGAAGAAGTAATTAGCAGTATTCTGCAACAGATCCCCAGCCCGCTAGAAATATCGGTTCTTTTGAAGGAGTCTGGTACAAAGTACAATTCCACCATCTTAAACACTTCTGATAACCTATCTAAATACAATAGCAACTATAAGAAGGCTCTGAATTTGGGAGTTTACGGGACAGATTTGGGATACACGAACATTTACGAACAAAACCAAGATGGTATCAAGTACCTAACGTCTATCAAATCTCTTGCAGACGGCCTTAATATTGGGCAGTTTTTCGACATTGAAACAATAGGTCGATTGGCAACCAACAGCAAGAACCTTGATTCGCTTTTGCTTATTACCACTCAAAATTTCAACAGCATCAATCATTATCTGCAAACCCAAAGCAGGGCTAATTTAAGTGTATTACTTTTAATTGGCGGATGGGTAGAAGCCATGCAAATAACTTGTCAGGTGGCCGCTAAAGACATCAAAAACAAAGACTTACAAGAGAAAATTGGTGAACAAAAGATTATTTTAGAACAAATTGTGCTTCTTCTATCGTTCTATAAAGACGATACAAACATGGCATCTTTATTGAAGGATATGGAAGACTTGAAAGGGGCTTTTGATAAAATCAACATCACCTACACTTATAAAGAATCGACCATGGAAATTGTTGATGGGGTAGCTGTAATTAAAGACAATAGTACAACCACTATTAACATTACAGAACAAGATGTAGCCAATATCAGAAACCTGACCAACTCATTAAGAAATAAAATAATCAGCTAACTTTCGAATTCTTGAAACCTATGAAAAAAGTTCTCTTCATTCTCGTATTCGTATCTGCAATCAGCGCAGCTACTACCGTGCTGAATGGCCAGTGTAACCCCGATAATTTTGCCAATGCGTGCATTCCTAAGTTAGCCTCTGGATTTAATTTTCTGAAGAGCTACAAAGTGGATGGCGAGGGTGGCTCAAAAGATAAAGTAGAATACAGCTACGTGTTTACCAAAGGCACACAATACATGATCAATCTCTGCGCAAACGGAGCCAATACCGATGGTCTTATTGTTACCTTGTTTGACTCGGGAAGAAACAAGGTGGCTACAAGCAAAATCAATGGCCAATTCATTTCTGCCATCGCCTATCCTTGCAATGCTACTGGCATCTACTACATTCAATACACGTTTGATGGCTCGGCAGGAAACTGCGGGGGCAGCGCTCTAGGGTTTAAAAGATAATAACTACGAAACGTGATTTATAGAAGGCGATCTAAAGAGGTCGCCTTTTTTATTTAATTCAATATAAAATTAAAGACGGTGCATCATTAATAAAAAAAGGTAGCCACATTCGTAACTACCTTTTATACTTTTCAGAGCCCCCTGCCGGAATCGAACCAGCGACCTACTGATTACAAGTCAGTTGCTCTACCAGCTGAGCTAAGGAGGCTTAAATGAGGGGCAAAAATACGCTAAGAATTGGGTTTTACAAGGGCTTCACCCGACTGTTGGAGCATTTTTAATTGCTTTTTTAGGTCTTTTAAATGCTCTGATGCTTCTTTAATTTTTTGTCCGTATTCTTCCTTCATCTGATCTGCATTTTTAGCCCGGTCGAAGAAGGAAAGATTATTTTGAAGTACGCCCATATCGTTTTCGATTTTAGCCATCTGCTTTCGAATGGCTTGCTCTTTATGGAATATCTTTCTGTCGGCTTGCGGGTCGGTACGAAGCGTATTTAATTCCATTTCAAGAGTGGCATTGCTCCTATCCTGCTCGCTTAAGTTTTCGATGGAATTGATCGCCTTATTGACAGCCTCCGTAAACCTATTCTTGGTAGATGCCATGGATTGCTTGGGCACAAACCCTAGTGAATTAAACTGTGCTTGAAGGCTTTGAACCTCTTGCAACGAACTGGCTTTTTGAGAAGCCAATTCGTTGAGTTTGGCAATGATCGCCTCTTTCTTTTCTAAATTAAATTCTTGCTCTTGATCCACTTGCTTTTGCAAGCCTCTTCGCTGCTCGAAAAAGAAATCGCACGCTTCTTTAAATTGCTGATAGATTTTTTCTCGCCACCTCTCTGGCACTGGCCCCACTTCTTTCCATCGGGTTTGCAGAACTTTCAATTGGTTAGAGGTTTTATCCCAATCGGTGCTTTCTTTTAGAGCAACCGCACTTGCAACAATCTCTTCTTTGATCTTTAGGTTTTTTGCACGCTCTTCGTCAAGTTTTTTAAAGAACAAACTCTTCTTATGAAAAAATGACTTGAAGGGCGTCCAGAATTTTTTATTTATCTCTTTTTGTTTGGCGCGAGGCACCGACCCAATGGCATCCCATTTAGTTTGAAGGGCTAGTAGTTGCTTAGTCTTTTCGTTCCAATCTTTAATGCGGTCTGAGTTAAATTCTGCGAAAGCGCTCACTTCCTCTCCTATTGCATTTTTAAGTTCTAAGTTTTTGGTGAACTCTTGCTGTAAGTTTGCCACGAATGCATCTCGCTTAGCATACACAGCATCCGAAGCTATTTTGAAACGTTGCCACAAAGGCTCTTGGTCTTCTTTAGGAACAGGCCCCACATGCCTAAAGTCGTTGTGCAATTCATTTAATTCGCGCACTGCCGCCTGGATGGAAGGCTGTGCACTTAATTTTTCAGCCTTAACGCATAGCTCCTTTTTTACTTCGAGATTTTTGCGCCTGTCTAGCTCCTTTAATTCAAAATAAATATTTCTGTGATCGTAAAATCGATCAATGAGTGCATTGTAATTAGCCCAAAGTGTTTTTAGAAATGCGACAGGAACAGGTCCACTGTTCTTCCACTGATATTGCAAGTCTTTGAATTGATGGAATGCCTGTGGGGAATCTTCTCCGTCTACGAGTGCCCTCAGCTTTTCTAAAATCTCATTTTTTTTGTTGAGGCTATTATTTTTTTGATCTTCGAGTTGTTTGAAGTGAGTTTGCTTTCTGTCTCTTATCAACTTTAGGTTTGCATCGAATAGTTGATCTTGCTCATCTAATTTAAATTCAAAATCTTCTTTTGTACCACCATCGGTCAAGTACCGATCGAGCGCTTGGTTTTTCTCTGCATTTCTAATGGCATCGAATAGTGGCTTAATCTCTTTAACGATGCGTTCTACTTTTTTGAAGTCGTCATCTTTCGATAACTCTTTTATCAACGCAACAAAATCTGCCTTTTGAAAATGCGTATAGTCAACAGGTGTTTGGTTATCTTCTTCTAATAGGTGATCATCGGGCAATGAGTTGTCCGTAATCAGCGTATTAGTGTCTTTCAATTGAGCATTCTTTTCATCGTTCTCCACAAGCAATCCATTTTCGTTTAGCATCGTACAATAATTCTCACAAAAGATTTCAAAGTTACAAAAATCAATCAATTCATACTTGGGTCGAGTGGGTAATTCGAGTAAACAGAAAATCGGCCGCCTAAAAATTGCAAAGACTTTTTCCACATATCGGCAGCGGGAGTTTCAAATAGCAGTTCGTCTGTTACCTTGTCACTTACAATCCACGAATTCGCTTCTAATTCTTCATCTAGTTGCCCAGGCGACCAACCGCTATATCCCAAAAAAAACTTAATGTCAACGGGGTTTAATTGATTCGTTTCAATGAGCGCAGTTATATGATCAAAATTACCTCCCCAATAAAGTCCTTTTCTAAGACTAATTGCATTTTCGATGCCTTCAATACGATGAATAAAGTGAAGGGTATCTTGCTGAACAGGTCCGCCAATATTCAATTTGGTGTCAAATTCAGAGAACCCCTCCATAATTTCCGACAGTTGAGTATCTGAAGGTTTATTCAACACAAAGCCAACAGATCCTTCGGCATTGTGTTCTGTTAAAAGTATTATTGTGCGTTCAAAATTGGGATCTGCCAAATAGGGTTCAGAAGCCAAGAGCCTTCCTTTTCGGGGATTCAATTTGTTGTTATATTGGAAAAAATCCATGCTCAATTATTGCACCAATAAAGGACACGTAAACCGTATAACCAAACTGATGTTTTATTAAATTAAAAGAATACTATGCAGGGCCTACAAGAAATGAGAAAAGAGTATTCAAAAGCGACTTTAGATGTAAATAATGTCTCGAAAAATCCAATTGCTCAATTTGAAAAATGGCTAGGCGAGGCAATTAATGGGCAGGCGTTAGAGCCTACCGCCATGACATTATCGACTGTTACCGAAGATGGGCGACCTTCTGGTCGCATTGTATTGCTGAAGGGTATAGAAAACAATCAGTTTGTATTTTATACCAACTATCAGAGCCAAAAGGGAACTGAATTATTAAAAAATCCTGCTTGCGCTCTTACGTTTTTCTGGCCAGAGCTAGAGCGGCAGGTGCGCATTGAAGGCATTGCTGAAAAGGTAGACGAAACCACTTCTCAATCGTATTTTACTAGTAGGCCGCGCGCCAGCCAAATTGGTGCGTGGGCATCTCCGCAAAGTACCATGATCGACAACCGCACACTGCTCGATAAGCGCGTAGAAGAATTAGAAAAAAAGTTTGCTAGTAACGCCCCAATTCCGAAACCACATCAATGGGGTGGCTATTCGATATCGCCTTTTGAAATAGAATTTTGGCAAGGGAGGCCAAGTCGATTACACGATCGGATTGTGTATTATAAAACAGGCGATGAGTGGGTTATACACCGATTGGCTCCTTAAGATTTTAACTGAAATAGATTATCTACTCCTATTGAACTAGAGCAAGTAAACCCTTCGCCATATTCAGCATTAATGCTTTGCCCAAGTTCCCTTCCCCTGGCTTCTAAAAAAGTGAGAAAAGTAGGCTTTGAAATATAGGTTTCGGGTTCGCTCGATGCAGAATTATAGAATTGAGTTTGATAAGCCAAAACAGAATCCATTTTCTCTTTCCAATGTGTTGATACATCCACCACAAAATCGGGTGTTATAAATTGGCTTTGGATATAATGGAACAAATTTTTAGGACGCCATGGTAGTTGCAGAACTCCATCTTCTGTTGTTTCTACCTTAGCCAACCCTGATAGAAAACAAACATCGGCTGCTAAACTGGCTGCTCGTCCATGATCGGGATGCCTGTCTTTCACAGCATTAGCTAAAACAAGTTCGGGTTTATATTTCCTTATGGCTTGTATTACTTTAAGCTGGTGAGCTTGATCGTTGGCGAAAAACCCATCTTTAAATTTTAAATTCTCTCGAACGGAAAGCCCTAGTATTGCTGCTGCATTGGCGGCTTCTTTAGAGCGTGTAACAATAGTACCTCTAGTTCCTAATTCACCTTGAGTAAAATCGACAACGCCTACCTTCAGTCCCATAGCTACATGCTTGGCAATGGTTGCGCCACAACCCAATTCGGCATCATCGGGATGGGCTGCTAGTACGAGTATGTCAAGTTTCATTTGGGGGAAGGAGGTTAGAAGTTAGAAGATAGAGATTAGAGGTCAGTCCCAATGCCTAAGACCTAATTTAGTGAACCAGTTCCGCTTCCTTAGCAACCAAGAATTTCTCAGCATCCAAAGCTCCCATGCAACCTGTACCAGCTGCAGTAATGGCTTGCCGATAAACTTTATCCGCTACATCACCCACTGCAAAAACACCTTCCACATTGGTTTTGGTGGTACCTGGAATGACCTTCACATATCCTGCTTCATCCATCGTAAGTTGATCTTTAAAAATATCGGTGTTTGGCTTGTGGCCAATGGCTAGAAAGAAACCGCTCACTGAAATATCTTTCTTTTCGCCCGTTACATTATTCAATAGCCTTGCTCCTGTTACACCCGAATCATCGCCTAAAATTTCTTCCGTTTCAGTATTCCAATGGATTTCGATATTGGGTGTATTCTTTACACGCTGCTGCATAATTTTAGAGGCTCTCATTTCTCCCTTCCTCACAATCAAATGAACTTTAGGGCATAAATTGGCGAGATAAGTTGC
>JAAFHY010000068.1 GCA_013298505.1 Cytophagales bacterium | reverse complement strand
AATGATGGACAACTCCCAACTAAATTTTATAACATTGCACCAAGTGGGCAGGTGGGGAGTTGACCACATTCCAACATCAGGTATGATTACAATAATTATTAACTGACACAGTTTAATTTACAGACCCCCGCAATGCGGGGCTTTTTCAATTTATAGTTTCAGATTCAATTACTTGATCACCTTTGTATTGCCAATATTATCAGTGATTTCAAAAGTTGGCACTCCAACAACTTGTTTCAAGTTGTAAATCAATCCATAATTTCCGTTGATGGTAGTGTTCGCATTGTGAACAAGGTTGTTCGCACCATCATAAATTTTAACGTTGATTTTTTGCTTGCCTTCGTTGGCAACCGTCAGCAAGTATTTATTGTTGATTGCCATTTTAGCTACGTGGATTCCCTTAACAACAGCTTGTGCCTGAATAATCTCAGTAACTTTAGTTTGAGAATAAGTAACCTTCTGAGACTTTTTAGTTGAGTTGCCAACAATCTCTACTGTATATTCTCCATAAGGCAATCCTTCAAAGTTTACAGGCAATATAAAGCCGTTTCTTCCTTTAATGGTTTCCGCAAAAACCACCTCACCACCTTGATTGTAAATTTTCAAGCGCACATTCTCAGCAGCTTCAGCACGATAAATAACTTTCATCACATTCTCTTTACCATTTACCACAGCCATATTTGGCTCAGCAGCAAACGACACGCTCGCCATCACTAAACTTAATGCAGCAATTAGACTAGTAGTTTTCATTTTTCTTTTTTTGTTTGTTTACGAAGCAAATGTACGTGCCGTATTTACGCTCGGACGAAAGTTGTAAGTAAACTTGATTTTTGAAATGAAAAATCGTTTGCGTAATTCCAATTTAAAAATTCAATAAAAATTCTCTCAGCAATCATTCGTAAGAGCGGAAGATTAACATGGAATTAAGAAAGAAAAAAATCGCATACGGTTGCAAAACTATTTCACGTTTTCAATTGCACATGACGGTCATTCTAAAAAAAAATCGTCCGGCTGCTTACGCGGCCGGACGATCTCAAACTGTGGATAACCTAAAATCTTACCATCTCTTCTTTTTCTCGCGGTCGCCTCCACTTCTTCCGCCACCGCTACCATATGGACGATCTTTTCTTTCGCCACCTCCGAAGGAGCGCTCTCGCTTCTCTCCTCCTCCACCGTACGTACGTGGTCTCTTTCCATCTCCACCACCATACGATTTCTTTCTTTCAAAGCCACCGCTGCGCTCACCACCTCCTTCTCTTCTGTCGCCTGACATTTCTAACCGCACTTTGCGGCCACGTACTTCTACGCCTTCAAAACCTCTCATCACTTTCTCGGTCACATCTTTTTCTAATTCAAAGAAAGAGAAAGCACCCTTCAAATCAATCTTACCAATTTTGCCCTTATCAATTTCACCATAATCGCAAATCAAGCCAAGCAAGTCACCTGTTTCCAAGCCATCCATTCTTCCTATGTTAATGAAGATGCGATCGCCAGAGCCACTGCGCTCACCTCCTTCGCCACGCACGCGATCCTCGCCACCAAACGTTCTGCTGCGATCTGACTTGTTCAAATCGCGCGCATCGCGATAGTATGCCAAAAAGCGATTGAACTCAATCGAAGCAAATCGTTTAATAATATCCTCTTTGCTCAAGTCCATCAATTCGTGATACACTTCTGGCAAAAAACTGTCAATCTCTTCTTCGTTCACCTCCACGTTGCGCATCTTGTGCGTGAGCTCCATGATTTTCTTTTGGCAAACCTCGTCACCAGTAGGTATTAACGCCTTCGTAAACCTGCGCTTCAAGGTTTTTTCTATCTGGCTAATTTTACCCAACTCCTTTTTCGACACAATTGCCAACGAAATACCTTTCTTTCCGGCACGAGCCGTACGACCACTGCGGTGTGTGTAGTATTCCATCTCGTCCGGCATATTCATATGAATCACGTGAGTGATACTACTCACATCAATACCGCGTGCTGCTACATCAGTAGCTACCAACAACTGAAGCGTTTTGTTTTTAAAACTCTTCATCACTCGGTCGCGTTGCATCTGTGTTAAGTCACCGTGCAATGCATCGGCATTGTAGCCATCCTTCATCAGGCTTTCGGCCACACGTTGTGTATCTATTTTCGTGCGACAAAAAATCACACCAAAAATATCGGTCGAATAATCAACCATTCTTTTCAGCGCCATGTACTTATCGCGCTCATCAACCACAATGTACTGATGGTCGATGTTCTCATTGCCTTGGTTTCGTTCGCCCATCGTAATCTCTTGCGGATTACTCATGTAGTTTTTAGAAATCTCGCGCACCTCGCGTGGCATCGTAGCTGAAAAGAGCCACACATTCTTTTCATCTGGAGTGCCCGATAAAATTTCATCAATGGCATCTTTAAAGCCCATGTTCAGCATTTCATCGGCTTCGTCTAGCACTACATATTTAATAGTACCCAAGCTCACCACCTTGCGCTCGATCAAGTCGATCAGGCGGCCGGGTGTAGCTACGATTATCTGCGCTCCTTTTTTTACTTTTCTGATTTGGTCAGAGATACTCGCACCGCCATAAACGGTTACGATGTTCAGATCCTTTACCGCCTTCGAAAAATTCTCGAGGTCGTTGGTAATCTGCACGCTGAGCTCGCGCGTAGGCGCTAAAATCAACGCTTGTGTGGTACGGTTCTTTTCATCGATCAGTTCGATCAATGGCAAACCAAAGGCGGCCGTTTTGCCGGTGCCTGTCTGCGCTAACCCTACCAGGTCAGTGTTTCCTTGCAACAATACCGGGATGGCTTGTTCTTGAATGGGCGTAGGAGTTTCAAAGCCCATTTGGCGGATTGCTTCCACCACTTGCCCCGAAAGTCCCAGTTCGTTAAATGATTTCATTAAATGTTTTTTTGTAAAAATTAAGCGGCAAAGGTAACCTAATTAATTGGAAGTGATACTATTAGCTAAAGGGCATCTACAAAAACTCCTTGTACCCTTCTCTTTTTGAGGAGGGCGAGGGGTTGAGGGTGGCAGCAGCAAAGCTTTTAAAAGCTGCCATAAAATACATTGCAGAGAATGGAATATGTTGTTGCAACCAAAACCACCCGATCTTTCTATTGGCCGCGAGCCATTATACAGTAATTAAAGTCATCGCTATCCAAATTGGGAGTGCCGAGTACAGTTATATCTAACTAGTAAAAAATCAAATCGAGGCCGAGCGAAGGACACAATTTTTTAAAATCTCCTTTCAAAAAAATAATTTCATGTTGCTGAGTTAAAATGGCGCGCAATGAACAGCCCAAACAGAGCTGTGGTACAAGTGAATCTTCGTAGAACATAAAAAGAAAAAAGCCTCAGAACTGATTCCAAGGCTTCATGATCTTTAATCTGTAGTCCGTACGGGAATCGAACCCGTGTTACCAGAATGAAAATCTGGTGTCCTAACCCCTAGACGAACGGACCGTCTTTCTGTAAAGAGGCGCAAAGATAGATTCCTACCTTTGATTTGCAAACCATAGCGGTAAAAAAGTTCTGTAAAGTAAGCCCGTTGCATTGGTTTTGGCTTTCAAGTAGTATAATTTTAGGTCTTTAAACATATTTAAAACAACATACAACATGACAAAAATAGGAATCAACGGTTTCGGGCGCATTGGCCGCCTCGCATTCCGTGCAGCTATTGGCCGAAAAGATATTGAGATTGTAGGTATCAACGACTTAGTAGAGCCCGACTACATGGCCTATATGCTAAAATATGATTCTACTCACGGCATATTTGACGGAACCGTTGAAGTAAAAGACAAAAACCTGGTAGTGAACGGAAAAACCATTCGCGTTACCGCAGAAAAAGATCCCGCTAACTTAAAATGGAATGAGGTAGGCGCGGAAATTATCATCGAATCGACTGGCTTGTTTTTAACTATTGCCGATTGCCAAAAGCATATCACCGCGGGTGCAAAGAAAGTGGTAATGTCTGCTCCTGCCAAAGACGATACCCCAACGTTTGTGATGGGTGTAAACCATAAAAAATTAACATCAGCACACACTATTGTATCCAACGCAAGTTGCACTACCAACTGTTTGGCACCAATTGCCAAAGTTTTGAACGATAAGTTTGGAATTACCGAAGGACTGATGAGCACCGTACATGCTGTTACCGCAACACAAAAAACAGTCGATGGTCCATCGGCAAAAGATTGGAGAGGTGGCCGCGGAGGTTTCTCAAACATTATTCCATCATCGACAGGCGCTGCCAAAGCCGTAGGTTTAGTATTGCCCGAGTTGAAAGGAAAATTAACAGGCATGTCATTCCGCGTACCCGTGGCCGATGTGTCTGTAGTCGATTTAGTGGTTCGCTTAGATAAGCCCGCTACTTACGAGCAAGTGAAGGCTGCTATGAAAGAAGCAAGTGAAGGAGAATTGAAAGGCATACTTGGCTACACCGAAGATGATGTAGTATCGCAAGATTTCTTGGGCGATGCACGCACATCTATCTTTGATGCCAAGGCAGGCATTGCGCTAAATGACAAGTTTGTGAAAGTAGTAAGCTGGTACGATAACGAGTGGGGCTATTCAAACAAACTCATTGATTTAGTTGCCGAACTAGCCAAAATATAAGTTGGTCATTCATTTTAAACAGCAAATAAAAAAGCCTTCAATTTTTTTGAAGGCTTTTCTATTAAACTGATCCTGTTACTTTTAATTTCGTAGGCTTTTGTCGCTTTGGTGCGTGCGCTTCTTCGTAGCCTAAAATCTTCATCATACTTTCACTTGTTTGCTCGCTGGCAAAAAGCTCAGTTGATATTTCGCCATCTTCATTGCGATCAATCAACACGTGTTTAGGCGCGGGGATTAGGCAATGCTGTATTCCTCCATAGCCTCCAAGCGATTCTTGATAAGCACCTGTGTGGAAGAACCCAATATGCAATGGCTCTTCATCGGTAATCATCGGTAAGAATACCTCACCTGTATGCGCTTCGGAATTATAATAGTCTTGGCTATCGCACGTTAAACCACCTATGTTAATTTTATGATACGGATCATCCCACTTATTCAATGCCATCAAAATATATTTTTGATTCATTCCCCACACATCGGGCAAGTGTGTGATGAACGATCCGTCAATCATATACCAAAGTTCTTTATCGTTTTGTAGTTTTTGATCCACTACCGAATAAAGAACAGCTCCACTTTCGGCTACGGTAAAACTTCCAAATTCGGTAAAGATATTTGGCACAGGCACATTATTCTTTTCGCAAATCCATTTAATGTTCTCAACAATCTGCTCGATCATGTATTTGTAATCGTATTGAAAAGTAAGAGAAGTTTTTACCGGAAATCCCCCCCCAATATCAATCGAATCGAGTGTATCGCAAATTTTTTTCATTTCGCAATACTTAAAAATAAATCGGCTCAACTCGCTCCAGTAATAAGCGGTGTCTTTAATACCTGTGTTGATAAAGAAATGCAACAACTTTAGTGAAGCTTTGCTACTTGGTGCAATTTTTTCTTTGTATAGTGTGTTGATGTCATTGTACCGAATACCTAATCTGGAAGTATAAAACTCAAATTTAGGTTCTTCATCGGCTGCCACACGAATGCCCACATTGTAGGGCTTGGTTACATTCTTTTCGTACGTGTCTATTTCGCTTAGGTTATCGAGAATGGGCATGCAATTAAACCCATCGTTCAATAAGTCGGTAATGTAATCGCGGTACTTGGGCATTTTAAAACCATTGCACAAAATAAAAGTCTCCTTGCTTATTTTCCCGCGTCCGTAAAGGGTGCGCACAATCGGAATATCAAATGCCGAAGATGTTTCGATGTGGATGTCGTTCTTAAGTGCTTCTTCTAAAACAAAATCGTAGTGTGAAGATTTGGTGCAGTAACAGTACGTGTATTTTCCATTGTACTTAAATCGCTCAATCGCGTTATTAAACGCTGCTTTCGCATAGCGGATGTTCTCGCTGATCTTGGGGAGGTAGGTAACTTTTAAGGGCGTGCCATATTGCTTAATAATGTCCATTAACGGCACATCGTTAAACAACAATTCGTGGTTTCTTACTTTAAATTCCTTTTGGGGAAATTCAAAAGTTTGTTCAATTAGTTCGCGGTAGCTCTTCATTTCGTTACAAGTTGTTCGGTGGTGGCTGATGGAGGTGTTCGAACAACGGCTAACGATCAACCAACAACCTAAAATTTAGGGTGCAATATTGCCATAAATTTGCCATCTTTGCAATAATTCAAGCCGTATGGTTAACTACAGTTCTTTAGTTTTTTCAATCGCACACGCGCTCCCCGACTTCTGACGGGATCTGACTGAAGAATATCAGCTTTTATGTTTGGTTAGCCATGTTATACAAATCATATTTTTGTGAAGGGGAAAGAAATAAAAATCATTGAAGTAAAGTCAGAAATCGGTGCCGGAACACGCGGTGCAAGTTTGGGCGTTGAGGCTATGAAGATTGCTAGCCTCGATCTGAAATCAGATTTATTCAGAAAGTACGATTCGGTTGAAGTCGAAAATGTAAATGAATTACTTTTTGACGGAGCCGAACACGCCTATGCAAAATTCATTGACGGAGTGCTCATTATGGAAGAGCGTGTTTGTCTCGAAGTATACGAACAAATTTTTGATGATTTTTTTCCGTTGATAATGGCAGGCGATCACTCAACAGCCTATGGAACAATTGCTGGAATTAAGAAGGCATATCCCAAAAAGAAATTGGGCGTAATTTGGATCGATGCACATGCCGATATGCACACACCGTTTACCACGCCATCGGGAAATATGCACGGTATGCCACTGGCCATGGCACTCGGCCTTGATAATTTTGAGTGTAAAGTGAACGATCCACGAGGTGAAACATTGGACTACTGGGAACAAATCAAAAACGTGGGCATGCAAGGCCCCAAAATAAATTCGGAAGATCTCGTATACATAGCCGTTCGCGATTTTGAGAAGCCTGAGAATTATCTGATCAATAAGAACAACATCAACTTTATTGAAGTAGAAGATATTAAAAAGTTGGGTGCCGACAAGATTGCCCAAAAGGTGCTGCAAATGTTAGATCACTGCGACTTGATTTATGTTTCGTTTGATGTAGACGCCATCGATAGTCGATTTTCTACTGGCACAGGAACACCCGTACCCAACGGGCTTACCGTTGAGGAAGCTAAAGTGCTTAACGCAGAACTTTGTAAAGACTCTCGTGTGTGTGCTTGGGAAATCGTTGAAATAAACCCAACACTTGACACCGAAAATAGAACTGCCGAGAGTGCTTTTGAAATTTTAGAAGCAGCAGCTAAATCCATCGAAGCGAGACCCATATTGGTTGAATAGAATTCTATTTCTATCACTGGTAGTTGGTCATTTGGTAAGACAAATCTTCAATTAGCGATTCAAAACTACTCACTGTTCTTACTTCATAGTTTACGCCAATTGCTAACTTTGCGCACTAGTTAACACATCAGCCATGATGCACGAAATTCTTAAATCCGTTAAACTAAAAGGCAATATTTATTGGGCACTGATCTTGCGGCTGTCGCTAGCCATGTTGCTATTTTCAATTTGCCGTGTTGGGTTTTACTTATACAATACTGGCTTTTTCCCCAACATGACAATCGGTAAACTTTCTAGAATCATGCTGGGCGGTTTGCGATTTGATCTTACGGCCGTATTATATATTAATTCACTCATGATTTTGATGATGATCATCCCATTCGATTTTCGATTCGGGAAGATTTATCAAACGGTCATTAAGTACCTATTCTTTTTGCTGAACGGCATTGCCATTATTGCCAACCTTGCCGATTTCATTTATTACCAATTTACCCTACGCAGAACCACAGCTGATTTTTTTGCTGAGTTTGAAGATGGCCCTGGCGGTGGCGTTTTTTTTCGATTCTTGATTGACTACTGGTACGTTACCGTTTTTTTTATTGGAGCAGCCTTTATAATGGTTTACCTGTACGGTAAAATAAAAGTAGAAGGCCCGATGATAAAAAATAAAGTTGCCTATTATTCGTTGGGCGCACTCGCATTTCCGATTGTTATTGCCCTTTTTATTGGTGGAGCAAGAGGAGGTTTTAAATATAGCACTCGACCCATTACACTTAGCAATGCAGGCGAGTATGCTTCAAGTCCCGCAGAAACAAATATCGTGCTCAATACGCCCTTCTCAATTTTCCGTACCATCGGAAAAACAAAAATCCAACGGGTAAATTATTTTGATAATGATGAGAAACTGGCTTCTTACTTTAATCCTGTACACCAGCCTACAGATAGTTTGCCATTTAGAGCAGACAACATAGTTGTTATTTTAATGGAAAGCTTTTCGCGAGAATTTGTGGGTGCACTCAATAAAGACAAACCAAACTATGCGGGATATACCCCCTTCCTCGATTCGCTCATTCAACATAGTACCACATTTGAAACTTCTTTTTCTAATGGACGCAAATCCATTGATGGCCCTCCATCGGTTACAGCAAGCTTGCCCATGTTTCAAATTCCATTTGTGCTTACGCCCTATTCAAATAACAAATTTAACAGCCTAGCTTCGTTGTTAAAGGGAAAAGGGTATCATACTTCTTTTTTTATTGGTCATCCCAATGGCGCGATGGGCTACACCGCCTTTACACAGATGGCAGGTTACGATCAGTATTTTGGAATGGATGAGTATGGTAATAAAAGCGATTCGGATGGGATATGGGGAATTTGGGATCATAAGTTCATGCCCTTTTTTGCAGATAAATTGAATGAACTACCAAAACCTTTTTTCGCCACGCTCTTCACAGTAAGTTCGCATCATCCTTTTATTGTGCCCAAAGAATTTGAAGGAAAATTTAAAGGTGGCGAACAGCCCATTTTGAAATGCATTGAGTATACCGATTATTCGTTGCGCGAATTATTTAAAAAAATCTCGAAAGAGCCGTGGTACAAAAACACACTTTTCGTGCTGACAGCCGATCACCCGTCTTCAGATATAATTTTTGATGAATCGCGAACAAATGCAGGCCTTTTTTCAGTTCCTATTATATTTTTCAAACCTGATAATAGCCTAGCAGATTTTAGAAAGGAAATTGCACAGCAAATCGATGTAATGCCTTCTGTGTTGGGTTACCTTCATTACGACAAACCTTATGTGGCATTTGGCCGCAACGTATTCGATAAAAAAAGTCTGCCGGTGGCATTTAACTCGCGCGATGCATATAATTTTTATCAGGGCGATTGGGTATTAAGTTTTAATGGCACCAAAACGCTCGGCTTGTTTAATTTCAAAAAGGATATGTACCTAAAAGAAAATTTATTGAGCAGTAATGTAGAAATAGCCAGCGAAATGGAAATGCAATTGAAGGCGATTATTCAGCAATACAATAATCGAATGGTTGCTAACAAACTTACTGTCGATTAATTTTGAATTCATTTATTTACTTTTGATTGCAAAACGATAAGTGAGTTAAACTGTCATCTGTAAGAGCTATTCATGAGGCCATATCAATATCGAAGCAACGATAAATCATTATTAACTCCCTCTTTTAAACAATGGATCGTTGCACCATTGATACGATTCGTGCCGTGGGGCATTCCCGCCAACATTATTACCTTTATATCAAACGGGTTCGTATATCTCGCGCTTTATCTTACACTTAGTTCTACGCCAGCGATAAGTCCATTTATTCGGCTTTGTATTGCTGGGTGCTTGTTGTGTTACTTAATTGGCGATCATCTAGATGGAATGCAGGCGAAACGTACAGGAACAGGGTCAGCATTGGGAGAATTTTGCGATCACTACCTAGATGCATTTAATAATGGGATTATTGTATTTATCATGTTGTGCGTATTTCAAATTTCTAATCCGTACATCATTTGCTTTACCATGGTAGCTTCTTATTTAGCTCACATGTCGGTTTTTTACGAACAACTAAAAACAGGTTGGCTCACATTCGAGAAAATAGGCTCACTAGAGGGGGTCTTATTTGCTGCGATTGCGGTGGCTATTTCAAGTATTTCCTTATTAGATAACTATTTATCGACCAAGATTTTCTTTGATTTTACTTCCTACGAATTGTTCATGTTAACATCGGCTGTTGGTGCAAGTTTTACCTTTTTTAATACGTACAACAGAACACCTGATGTGAAGTATGGATTTTGGTTATTTGCTCTGTTGCTTATTGTCACTGCATTCTTTGGCCTTAGAGAATTTCACCATCTTAAAATCTTTGCAATTCTAACACTCTATGCGAGTCTTTACATTGGTCGAATTATGATGGGGCATTTAGTTGACGGAGTGGAGCAGAATACTGATTTTGTTGTTCCCATCGCTTTGGCAATATTATTCTTTTTTGATCAACCAATTTTTACTAACCATGCTTTTACATTAATTTTTTTCTACCTGATACTATGTATCACTTACTTGATCGTCAAAGTTCTTTCAACCCTAAAGGTTTATTGGGTGTGGAAAAATAAAAGAAATTGATCCTCATCGCCTCAAATAAAAATTCAAAATTTATGTAGTGCTCTTGGACTTTAAGTGATTTCTATCTTTCCGGTTCGATACAAGTCCAGTGCCGATTGTAAAACTTCTACAATTATTTTTATAGGCAAATCTTTATTCGGATTAATTCTCAAGATTTTCATTCTTGTCCGTTTTCCAGTTTCTAGTTGAGGGTGATAGAGATGTTTCCCTTCTACCATCAGCAAGTAAGGCTGGTCTGTCATCTTATCACTCCATAAGTAACAAAAAACCTTTTTCTTGTAACAAAAGCATGGCATCCCATATTTTACGGTTTCAATAATGCCTTTATCTAGCTCCAGTATAATACTTCTTAATCCAAGCAAACAGCTCTTGCTTGGCTCTAACTTATTTGTGTAGTAATAGAAAAGTTTTTCAACCATTAATTAATTCACCGAAGCCAAATTTGTTATCACCTCCCAATTAAATTGTACAAACTTGTGAAGCGATTCTTCTAAGATGCGCTCTTGGTCGCTGTGTGCGCCAAACCCTTTGGGGCCATCTTCAATGTCTGTCATTGGGCCAATGCCATAACACTCTACACCTTTTGCCCGTAAGAAGGCCATGTCGGTGGCACCTGTGGGCATTGTTGGAATGGTAACCGTATTATAAATTTTCTTGACCGCGGTCTCCGTTGTTTTAAACGCATCTGACTCTAATCTAGAAGGTCTTGCAGAAGGGCGCAGGTTTTTTGTATTTGCCACAATTTCAATTTGCGAATCGTTGATCACTCTTTTCATTTCAGCTAACAATGCGGACATATCTTCATCAGGCAAGGCGCGAACATCTAATGTGGCTTCGGCTTCGCTAGGAATTACGTTGCTTAAGTAGCCACCTTTAAAAATATTAGGTGAGATAGAAGTACGAAGCGTTGAGTGCATGCGTGGTTCTTTAGCTGCAAAATATTCTTGGGCTTTGTCGGCATCTTTTCCATTTACTACAGCAAGGTAGCGAGCCGCATCGGCTGGTGCGCTCACAGATGCCAGGCGGGTAAAAAAGGCTCGTGTAGTTTCATTCAATCGCATAGGCGTTTGCCATGCTGCAATTTTTGAAATCGCTTGCGAGAGATGCACGATGGCATTGTCTTGCAAGGGAACAGAGCCGTGGCCAGCTGTGCCTCGGGCTATCAACTTTACACCTCTCGGTACCTTTTCAGTAGTTGAAACTGCGGCATAAATTATTTTGCCTTCTTTGCGTGTAACACCACCACCTTCAGCAAAGCAAAATTCAGATTCTATTTCGTTCCAATGTTCGTTCACCATAAAATCAATCCCCACTTTAGTATTTGATTCTTCGCCTGCCTCTGCTAAAAAAATCACATCTCGATCAAGGGCAACATTTAATCGCTTTAATTGGAGCATCACCATCAGCGCTGCCACTACGTTATCTTTGTCGTCTACTGCGCCACGAGCATACACATAGCCACCATCACGTGTGGCAGAGAAGGGCGGATGCACCCACTTAGATGAATCCACACTCACCACATCGGTATGAGCCATGATTAGTATCGGTTTTTTAGTGCCATTGCCTTTGATGCGCGCTACTAGGTTGGGGCGCTTGGGATCATTCGAAAAAACTTTAGTGGAAATACCTTCTTTATCTAACACCGACTTAAGGTATTCGACCACAGGAGCTTCGTAGCCCGTGGCCACACTCGAATTAATTTTTAAAATCGCTTGAAAATGCTTGATCGTTTCATCTTGCAGTTTAGCCCAATCGGGCTGTTTGGTTTGAGCGTGTACCGATGCAAGAACCAATGTAAACCCGAGCAAGAAAATTAATTTTAAAAAAGATCGCATAGTTGAGTTGGTTAGAAGATATTACAAGGTAAGAATTTTGTTTTAAGTAGTTGGTTTTTGATTTGCCAATTGTTGCTTTAACAAAGATGGGCGTGCCCCCTTCCTTCACACCATCCGCGCACGGGTCGCGCTATGCGTTACAAGTCCGTCCTGCCCGAAGCGGGAGGCTTTCCTCTTCTATCGATCACGCAAGGACCGAGTATTTTGCTCTCTCCGTAACGTTGCTAACTTAGTGCCCTCTGCGGTTAAATTTTTTGCGCAAGGAGTGCAGCGACTCGCAGCGCCTAAACCTTCCCAGCAACTTTTCCGTACTACTAAAATCTCAAATCAATTGACGAATGAAAAAAATCGACATCCTCAACTTCATTACCGACTTCCGCAAAGCCCCCAACAACATCAAGACATTAGCTGAAATTCGTGCGCACATAGGTGCCAGCGATGATGCTGCACTACTGAGAATATTGGAAGAAATGAAACAAATGCGTACCCTACGCGAAGTAGAGAAAAATGGGGAGCGGGGATTTCAGGTAACCGCTAAGTAATTATAATTCACATTCTTTTTACCGGTCTTTATTTTAACAAGTGTTTCATGGACAGCAATCGCAGGCAGGGTTAATTTATTTTCATTCACGTAATCGATCACTCGTTTTTTATGAAATCTTACTAAACTTCGGAGTAGCCATGAGATCGCTTTGGTAATCAATATTTCTTTTTCATGTTTCAGTTGTTCAATGTTAGCAATAGCTAATTCTGCCAAACGCATATCAATGTGTTTGCTCAAAGGCGAACAAAGAAAGACCAAAGATGCCCTTCGCTTGTTGATGTTTTTGCTTTTTGAAAGTTTGATAAGTTGCTTTTTCCATTGCGGCCACTGGTTGAGTACTTCAAAAGAAGAATAGACTCCAGTGCAGAGCGTATCCACTTCTGCCCAACCTTCTACATGGTCAAGCCACTGGTCAAAAAGTTTGAGATCAAAACTTCGTTGCTCAGCATTTGCTAAATCTAACAGCATACCCGCCATTATTTTCTCGGTGGCACTTTTGCCTTTTACCAAACTTGTTATCAATTTTTGAAAGCCATCGGCCTTCATGGCTTTATGATCACGCATCCATTCTTTGGCAATCAATCGAAGTGTAGGATTATCAATTGCGTACTTTAAGTGTGCATTGCCCAAGTATCTATCTAAGAAGGTATGCTGAGTAGGTGTGTTGGCATTTTCTTTGATGAGAATTAAAATCTCTTGATGGTGTTTGTTCATCAAATCGTTTTATTTTTTCGATTCTGCATAATACTCGCACACTGTATTCATTACACACTCCGTGCATTTTGGATTGGTCGGTCGGCAAATTTCTCGGCCAAGGAATGAAATGGCCATGCCCACTTCTCCCCAGTCTTTTGCATCTAGCTTGTCCATTAGTTGCTTCTCTAATTTTTTCGGATCAGTGCCCTTCGCAATGCCCAACCGTGGAGCTACACGAACTACGTGCAAGTCTACAATAATGCCTTCGGCAGGCAAACCCATTTCGCGCAAAATGACGTTGGCAGATTTTCGCCCGATCCCTGAAAGGGCGGTAAGCGACTCTAGATTTGCGGGTATGTTTTTGTTGTCTTTGAGTTCGGTAGCAATACCAAGCAGCCACTTGGTTTTATTACCAAAGTTTCGCACCCCACTAATATGCTTATATAATGACTCCGTATCTGCTTTAGCTAGGGCTTTCATATCGGGGAAGGCAGCAAAAAGTTCAGGTGCCAATTTATTGATATGCCGATCTGAATCTTGTGCCGATAGTACGACCATCACCATCAATTCATAAAAATTCCCATACTCAAGCGGGTGCTTTTTGCTTTTGTATTTTTTGATAAGAGGTTGAATTTCCTTTTTCCAGTTGATGGTGGCCATAAAATTGATTTTGTGTAACAAGATAATGTCTGTTTTTGAGGATAGCAACATGCCGACTTGTGGTTAAAGGCGTACTAGGTATAAAATTAGATTTGATGTAAAATGCTTCAGCCTTTTTATACTGTCCATTTCACTTGACCCGTGTACATTCTGACTATTAAAATTGAATAAGACTATAACTTCAATTAACTTTAAGCGCTAAAATCTCGGCAAATGAAAACTAAAGGATTTATAGGATTGGTGTTTCTATTGGCTTGTTTGCTATTTGCCTTTATACGCCCTGCTGAACGCTACTTCGAAATCGCTAAAAACCTAGATATTTTTGCTGCGCTTTTTAAAGAGGTCAACAACAGTTATGTGGACGAGATTAGCCCAACCAAAATGGTGCATACGGGCATTGATGCCATGCTCTCTTCGCTCGACCCTTATACAAATTATATTTCTGAAGATCAGGTTGAAGACTTTCGCACACAAAATACAGGGCAGTATGGTGGCATTGGTGCACTTACACGAACCATTGGAAAGCGAACGGTTGTCACGATGGTTTATCAATCGTACCCCGCCTATAAAAATGGGTTAAAAATTGGTGACGAAGTGATTAAAATGGATGGTAGGGAGTTGGCTAAGCTAACGCAAGAAGAAGCTAATCATTTGATGCGCGGCCAAGTAGGTACGCCCATTAAATTAACAGTAAAACGTTTTGGACAAGAAGGGCTTATTGAGTTAGAATTCAAGCGAGAAAAAATTAAGATCAGTAACGTGCCATACTATGGCATGGTAACTGCCGATGTAGGCTACATACAACTTACCGAGTTTACCAGTGAGGCTGGCAAAGAAGTAAAAAATGCGTTAGTAAGCCTAAAAGAACAAGGCGCTAAACACTTGGTGCTTGACCTGCGCGGAAACGGAGGCGGACTTCTTTTTGAAGCGGTAAATATTTGCAATCTATTTCTCCCGAAAGGAAAAAAAGTAGTTGATACACGCGGCAAATTGGCTGAGAATAACATTACTTATGAAACACTAAACGCACCCACTGACCTTGACATTTCCGTTGCCGTTTTGATAAATCGCGGAAGCGCATCGGCATCAGAAATTGTTGCTGGTACATTACAAGACTATGATCGTGCTGTTATCATTGGCGAAAAATCGTTTGGCAAAGGATTGGTTCAACTGAGCAGGCCACTCTCCTACAACGCGCAAGTGAAAATTACAACGGCTAAATATTATACTCCTACAGGAAGATGCATACAAGTGCTAGACTACACCCATCGCAGGGAAGATGGCAGTGCAGGTATGGTACCCGATTCTATAAAGAAAGAATTTCGCACCTCGCACGATCGCAAAGTATACGATGGTGGTGGAATTGATCCCGATATTAAGTTGCCTGCGCAAGAAGCCTCGCAAGTAGCAGCCACATTGTATATAAAGGGCTTGCTATTCGATTACGCAACTCTCTATGCCTCGAAGCACAAAGCCATTGCAGAACCTAAAAAATTCACGCTGTCAGATGCTGAGTACGAAGAATTTATTCAATGGATGAAAGGGAAAGACTATACCTACCAAACGGAAACTGAAGAAGATTTGAAAGAACTGATCGAAGAAGCAAAAGAAGAGAAGTACTATACCGACTTAAAGCCTACGCTAGAGCAATTGCAAACCCGCATCAAAGAAAGCCGCAAGAATGACCTACTGCATTCAAAAGATCAAATAAAAATTCTTTTAGAAGAAGAAATTGTAAGTCGTTATTTTTTAGAAAAAGGATCGGTTGAGGCTCGGTTTAAAAATGATGTTGAAACCAAAAAGGCAATAGAGGTACTGCGCAACCAAGCCGAGTACAAAAAAATCCTTAATATAAAATAGGCATGCTATCACCAAGAAGGGCTGTAAAGCCGCTAGTCATTACTCTTGGTTTATTTCTTCTTCTGTTACTCGTCATGGATTCGTGCATGCAATTTCGGATGAGCAAAAAAGAAATCAACACGTTCTTTTCGCGGAAAGAAAAAAAAGGTACGCTTCACACCTACATTCAAGATCACCAGAAAATAAATTACTTATCGGTAGGAGATGCCATTTTACCTCTTATCATTTTCGTTCATGGCTCACCGGGTTCGCTCAGCGCATTTATTGATTTTATGGCCGATACTGCGTTGCTTAAAAGAGCACAACTTATTTCGGTTGATCGCCCAGGGTTTGGCGAATCGAATTTTGGGTATGGAGTAAAATCGGTGAAACGCCAAGCAGAAGTTCTAAAACCAATTTTAGAAAAACACAAATCAAATCGCCCGATTATTCTCGTAGGGCATTCGATGGGCGGCCCTGTTATTGCCCGCATGGCAATGGATTATCCTGAGTTGGTTGACGGATTGGTGATTGTGGCTGGATCAATAGCTCCTGACCTTGAGCCAAATGAAACTTGGTTTCGTGCACCATTGGCCACGCCTTTTCTGAGATGGATATTGCCACGGTCGTTCAGAGCTTCTAATACCGAGATCTATCATTTAAAGCCAGAGCTTCAAGATATGCTGCCTCTGTGGGGAAAAATTAAAGCTCGAACGATTGTAATCCAGGGCAAGAAAGATGTATTGGTAGATCCAGGCAACGCAGACTTTGCCAAGCGGATGATGGTAAATGCCGATGTAGAATTAGTTTTAGTAGACGACATGAACCACTTTGTTCCATGGAGCCACCCGCAGTTGATTAGGAATGCTTTATTGAAGTTGTTGGAGGAGGAAATTCCAAAAGTAAATCCTAATTGATATCGGAAATACACAAAAAGAAAGCTTGCAAAAAAATAGGCTTCCTTTTAGGAAGCCTATTTTTTAATTAGCCAATTTTTAGCTACTAGTTATCAGCGTTATTAACTTTACTTGATTACTACCAACCTTTTGGTTTCATTGCCTTTGTTAGCTTTAAGAGAATAAACATAAATACCTGGCTGTAGACTAGTGCCATCATAGCTTACTTCGTGCTGACCTGCTTCTTGGAATGAATCTACCAAGGTTGCCACCGTGTTACCCATTGTATTTGAGAGATAGAGAGATACATGAGTTGGTTCGTCTAAGCTATACTGAAAAGAAACTCTGCCCGTAGTTGGGTTAGGGAAACTAGTAAGGTCATAATCACTTTCTTTATTATTTACAGAATAAACATCTTGATCATTTAATGCAGCCTGTAAATTTCTTGATGGAACTAAATAAGACGATGAACTACAAAAAGAAGAAATAACAGCACTTGACTGGGGGTAAACACTATCATTTCTTTCACCTGAGATTGTTCTAAGTGTTAAGCCAGATGTAATCGTAACCCCGCCACTTAGAGAAATCGAAGTACCCGCTAATATCTGGCTACCGTTAGAAGAAGTTACTGTTATGGGTGGCCCAGGCACATAATAAGTTTCCCAATAGTATCTCCCATCTCTGTCCCTTACCCAACGGCTTTGGGCAACAGTAGCTGGCGCAATAATTACGTTATTTATAGCACCTTTGTTAGCAGTTAGCGTTTGGGTAGTTCCGATGGTAAGATTTTGTGGGTAAGCTAAAAGGGTTGAGTACTCTGCATTTTTGTAGCTGTTGTCAAATT
>JAAFHY010000067.1 GCA_013298505.1 Cytophagales bacterium | reverse complement strand
AAGCCACTAGTCAAGACGCGGGCAACATCCAGCTTCGTAATTCGTTGTAGTCTCATCCCCTAATTACACTGCCATGATTAAAAACTACCTTACGATTGCCCTCCGGATTTTTCTCAAACACAAGTCTTTTACGTTGCTCAATGTGGTGGGTCTCAGCCTGGGCATGGTGGCGAGCTTGTTCATCTTGCAGTATGTGAAGTACGAGCGCAGCTACGATGCGTTTCATAGCAAGGCAAAAGACATCTACCGGGTCAACTATAATCAGTGGCAGAACGGCAAACTTCGTTTTGAATGTGCCGCAGCTGTGCCAGCCGTAGGCCCCGCCTTGAAAAACAATTTTCCCGAAGTACTCCGTTTCACTCGTCTATTTCCGGTAAGTGGTATTGCCAGTTATAACAGCCCTACGCGTGGCGTGATTTCCTTTCGGGAAGAAAAAATGCAAATAGCAGACTCTTCGGTGTTCGAAGTGTTTGACCTTACACTAAAGCAAGGCGATAAAATTCAGTCGTTGGCCGGGCCAGATAAAGTGGTGCTAAGTGAACGTGCCGCGAAAAAATACTTTGCCGATGAAGATCCTATGGGCAAGACCATTGCATGGGATGGCAACCGCAAGTTTGAAGTCATGGGCATTTTTAAAAACCTGCCCGAGAATTCGCACATCAAGTTTGATTTCTTGTTTTCGTATGGCACACTCAACAAGGAAACCCAGAATGAATCTGAAACCCAGTGGGGGTGGTATGACTTTAATACCTATGTGCTATTGAGGCCAGGCACAGACGTGAAAAACCTACAAACAAAATGGGATGCGTGGTTAGCCAACAACAGAGCAGAAGATTGGAAGAAGTTCAGCGGTAAGCAAGAGTTTCCGTTACAGCCGTTGCTGGGTATCCATTTGGGGCCGGTGTTGTTGCAAGAATCTCAACCAGATGAACGAGGCGATGCAGATTCTGTATATGCGCTTACCGCCATTGCTTTTTTTATTCTTTTGATCGCCTGGGTAAATTACATCAATCTGGCTACGGCCAAATCATTTGAGCGCGCCAATGAAGTTGGTGTACGCAAAGTGATGGGCGCTCAGCGAGATCAGCTCATGAAACAGTTTATGAGTGAAGCGTTTCTGCTGAATCTGCTGTCCGCTTTGCTGTCGGTTTTGGTTGTATGGTTGTTGTGGCCTTCGTTTACTAATTTGTCAGGGCGCAATATTCCACTTAACTATTTAGCACAACAAGATTTTTGGTTGGTGGTCACAAGTCTATTTTTAGTAGGTACTTTCCTTGCGGGATTTTATCCCGCCATGGTGCTATCGGGCTTTAAACCAGTGAGTGTGTTAAAAGGTAAAGTGATGAGCAACCCTCATGGCAATTTTTTGCGAAAGGGATTAGTGGTATTTCAATTCGTGGCTTCGGTGGTATTAATCAGTGGGTCGGTGATTGTATACCAGCAGCTTAACTTTATGCGGAATCAAGATCTGGGTATTGATATCAATCAGGTGCTTGTGCTGAAAGGCCCAGGCGTAGTGGTGGATTCGTTATTTGGCCAGGCACTAGACGGAATAAAAGCAGAAGCGTTGCGCATCAATGGCGTAAAGAACATGACTGGATCTAGCAACGTACCTGGAGATGAAATTTTTTGGGCCAGTAGTGTAAGAAGATTGTTGGCCGATCCAAACACGAATATATCAGGATACATCGTGGGGATGGATCATGATTATGTAGCTGCTTTTGGTCTAGAAATTATCGAAGGCCGCAATTTTGATGTAACCACGCAACGCAATAAGAGTGTGATCATCAACAGAGCGATGTCGGCCGCATTAGATTTCAAAGATCCGAAGAGCGCGATCGGAGAAAAGAT
This sequence comes from Cytophagales bacterium, assembly GCA_013298505.1. GTDB lineage: Bacteria > Bacteroidota > Bacteroidia > Cytophagales > Cyclobacteriaceae > ELB16-189. The sequence continues at coordinate 17,392 of JAAFHY010000067.1, read as the reverse complement.
CAGACAAGGTAACGATACCTTGGAGATCATTGGTGTGTTGGAGAATTACCACCAAATGTCATTGAAGGAACAGGTAACTCCGCTGGTGTATCGGTATACGCCCCATTTTGCTTCATTTCTTTCTTTCAAAATGGAAGATGAAAATATCCAAAATGTACTCCCCCAGATTGAAAAGATTTGGCAAACACATTTTCCGGGCAATCCGATGGACTACTTCTTCTTAGATAAATTCTTCAATCGTCAATATGAAAATGACAAACGGTTCGGTCAGATTTTTACGCTGTTTACCGCACTGGCTATTTTCGTTGCGTGTTTAGGATTATTTGGGTTGGCTTCATTTATGACGCTACAACGAACCAAAGAAATCGGAATTCGAAAGGCGTTGGGGTCCACCTCAACAGAAGTAGTGATGTTGCTTTCCAAGGGCTTTGTGGTATTGGTTCTTATCGCCAATTTTATAGCCTGGCCGCTCGCGTGGTTTATAATGAATCAATGGTTGCAAAGTTTTCCTTATCGCATCACGATCAACCCGTTGCTATTTGTAGTGGCTGGTATGGGAGTAGTATTGATTGCGTTTTTATCAGTAGGCCTTCAGACCTTAAAAGCAGCCGCCATAAATCCTGCCAAAACCTTACGGAGTGAATAAAATTTGATTTAGTTGTATAAAGAATTTGTGAACATCCTATTCATTTGCAGTCGAAATCAATGGCGCAGCCCTACGGCTGAAAAAATCTTTAACGATAGACAGGGTATACAAGTTCGTTCGGCAGGCACAGCAAACAACGCTCGCGTTAGAGTATCAGAAAAAATGCTGCAATGGGCAGATTTAATTTTTGTGATGGAGAAGAAACACAAAGAAAGAATCACGGAAAAATTTCCATCAATTTGTTTGCAAAAAGAAATGATTGTGCTTGATATCGCTGATGAATATCAATACATGGATAATGAACTAATTGAAATGTTGAGGGCATCAGTAGAGCCGTATTTGTATTAAGAGTTAGTGCTCTCATAATCCTGAATCATTTTTTCGGTAAGCGGCTACAGTGTAACAGAAAGCGTATTCGTTGCCACTACTGACGATGCACTTCTCCCATTTTTATAAGTTTAATTTCCCAAAAAAATTTTTGAATAACACCTTCGTCTTCTTAGGTTTAGAACATTAAATAATGCTTCCTGATTGAAATTCCATATCCTGTAACACCCACCCACGTGAACGACAAAGTGACCGAGCCCTCTCCAGATTTTAAGCGTGAGGTTAAAAAAGTGCTGGCGTCCATCGTCTTCTTCATACTCGTTTACTTTTTACTCATGGCAAGCGCCATTGGCTTAGCGGTGCTGGCCGGCTACGGAGGGGTACTGCTTATTGCGTTTTATCCAAACTTTATTACACTCATGCTTGGCCTTGGGCTTATCGGCTTAGGCATCATGGTCTTGTTCTTTCTGATCAAGTTTTTATTTAAAGAAGTAATCATCGATCGTTCGCACCTGATAGAAATTAAGAAGAAAGATCAACCACACCTTTTTACCTTTGTCAATAAACTCACAAAAGAAATTGGCGCACCCTTTCCTAAACGGATTTACCTATCGGCCGATGTGAATGCCTGCGTGTTTTATGATTCTGGTTTTTGGAGTATGTTTTTGCCTGTGCGTAAAAATCTTCAAATTGGATTAGGCCTGATCAATGCAACGAACATAAGCGAGTTCAAAGCAGTATTGGCACATGAGTTTGGCCACTTCTCACAGCGCAGTATGAAATTGGGGAGCTATGTCTATAACGTAAACCAGGTGATCTACAATATGCTTTACGATAACGCAGGCTATGGCAAGGCACTTGAGACTTGGGGCAACCTAAGCGGCTACTTTGCTATTTTCTCAAACCTTACCGCGGGCATTGTGCAAGGCATTCAATCTATTTTGCAAAAGATGTATGGGTTCATCAATAAAAACTACATGAGCCTGTCGCAGCAAATGGAGTTTCATGCTGATGCGGTAGCCGCATCCGTAGCGGGCGGCAATCATCTCATTTCTTCATTGCGAAGATTGAATGTGGCTGGCAATAGCTATCAGCGATTGTTGCAAGTATACAATACGTGGGCAGGCGATAATTTGAAAGCTGAAAATATGTATCCGCACCACCACGAAGTAATGAAACATTTGGCCACCGATTTAGCTATCCCGATCGCTCACGACTTACCGCAAATCGATGAAAACACGTTTAAAAAATTGTCGGCAAGCAGGATAACGATCAAAGACCAATGGGCTTCTCACCCGAGCACAGAAGATCGAGCAGCATACCTTCAACAACTCAACATCGTTACCGAAGCCATGCATCTTCCCGCGTGGACTATTTTAGCCGAGGCAGAAAAAGTGCAAAAGCAAATGACGGATCTACTCTATGCATCGGCCACCTTTGCCAAAACCCCTGTCTTGTTTAACGAATCTACTTTTCAGGAGCGATACTATGCGGAAGTAAACCGATATAAATTTAATCCGATCTATGGAGGCTATTATGATTTTCGCCCCATCACGCAGATCAACTTCAGCCAAACACTTGTGCGCGATGCGAATGCCATTACCGATATCCTTACCGATGAGCTTCTGTGCGTACCCCAAAAATTGGAAGTATTAAAAAACGATATTCAGACCTTAGATACGTTGCGCTTAAACACCGTGGACATTAATACATTTGAGTTGGACGGGAAACGGTTTTCCAAGAAGGACATTAGTGCGGTGTTAGAGGGGTTAGAAACGGAGAAGAAAATGCTTGAAGAACAGCTCGCTTATTCCGATGGCAGAATAGCTGCCCTTGCTTATAACAAGGCGCAAGAAAAGGGCATGGCCGAAGAACTACAGAAGCGATATAGTACCTGGGGAACCTGTGAGGACGAAGCAACCGAAGCAGCAGAATATTATACCAGTAGCATGAATATAATACGTCCTGCTTACGAAGGGCAAATCACCGTTGAGCGCGCGTATTCAATTGACAACCAACTTAAGCTGAAGGAGAAGACATTAAAAGAGAAAATGCAAAAAGTGATTGACTCTTCAGAAAATGAGTGGGACATATCCGATCAAGAAAAACAAACGGTAGCTACCTATATAAAAGATAAACTGAATTATTTTACAGAGAAGAATGGATTTGACAATGATGCACTTAACTTATTCACACAGGCGCTTACTATTTTTTATCAAGCAACGGTAAACCGTAATGTCACCGCAAAAAAAGAGGTACTGGATTGGCAAGTTCAATGTATGGTATAAGAATCATTTTACTGGTCTTAGGTTTCAATGCGCAAAAATTTCTCCTGTTAGCGCGCGTTTGCAACGCGTTGCATTTCTGCTTGGAAAATGAAAATAAATCAACGATCATCTACTCTGCCAGCGGAAAGCCAAACACTGGGTAGCCGCCTATATCAGGTGATTACTTCACTACGCGAAATCCATTTTTTGTCATCTTCGCAAAAAACTAGCTGCCATTAAAGCAACTATTATTAATCTATTAAAATTGTTGAAGAGCGAATAAATCGGTTTCGAAGAATCCGAACGCATCATCCGTTCGTGGATTTTGGCTAATTTGCACAGCAAAAAAATTAATTGCTCAAATGGATTACAACTCCACCCTTGCCGGACTCTACTACCTCTTGATTTGTGCCGATGGAAAGGTGAACGAGAAAGAACTATTGCTGGGCAAGAAGATGATTAAGGCCGAAGGATTCGATGAAGATAAATTTGAAACTACACTAGAAAGCTTTAAAACCTTGGGCAACCAAGTGCTTTATCAAAATTGCTTAGCGGCTCTCCGTAAGTTAGACGACCAAAAAAAAATTAGATCTATTTCGTGGATGTGCGTAATCGCTAATTCCGATGGCTTTATGGATAAAGAAGAGTGGGTTCTTATTTACAAACTCTACAATACAGAACTTAAACTTTCGCTGGATGACATTATGAAAACCCAGCGCGAATTAAATAAAATCCTTCACGGAAAAGAGTTTTTGTCGTTCGGTGTGAAAACGGATTGAGAAAATGAATCCTTTAAAGACGAGAAGATTTCTTTTGCGCTTCCATTGCCTCCTTCATTCTTTTTAGTCCCTCGGCTTTGGAAATAGGTCTTGAGTTTTTTAGTAGATGCTTCCAAACCTTTTCCTTATCATCTGTATCGAAAGGATTCACAATTTTTTGAGGCGCATTGTTATTGGTAACCATATTACAAATATGCTAAAATTAACCATTACAATAATATTCACTAATCTCATCTTCATCTGCCACTTTAATTTGAAGAACTTGCCTTTTATCATCCTCAATTGCGGAGACAATTAATAAAATCCTCTTTTTATTGCTGTAACCAGCTTCTATGCTATAAAACAACTCTCTTGGGTAACCGTCAATTTCCCTCAGCCTTGATTTTCCATTTCTAAGTACGCTAACAATCTCCGCCAGTGAAATCCGATCAGGATTATCCGAAAAACTTATTTGAGAAGTATCAAGATCAAAGTCCATTCTTACTTACTCAAATACAAATTCCGCTCAGAATAAATATTCAAGAAGTAATCGTCCATCAAATCATCGATGAAGTAAATCGCTTCGCCTGTTGATTTCATCTCAGGGCCGAGCTCTTTGTTTACATCGGGAAATTTGCTGAACGAGAACACGGGCACCTTAATGGCGTAACCTTTTTTAGTTGGATTAAATTTAAAATCTCGCACTTTCTTTTCGCCTAGCATCACTTTGGTGGCGTAGTTCACATACGGTTCGTCATACGCTTTGCAAATAAATGGCACCGTGCGGCTGGCGCGTGGGTTTGCTTCAATGATGTACACCTTGTCGTTCTTAATCGCAAACTGAATGTTGATCAAACCAACAGTCTTCAATGCTACCGCAATTCGTTTGGTGTAGTTTTCAATTTGCTTGATCACAAAGTCGCCCAAGTTGTAAGGTGGCAGCACGGCATAGCTGTCGCCTGAGTGAATGCCTGCTGGCTCAATGTGCTGCATAATGCCGATGATGTACACATCTTCACCATCACAAATCGCATCGGCCTCGGCTTCAATCGCTCCATCTAAAAAGTGATCGAGCAATACTTTGTTTTCGGGAAGGTGTTTCCAAATATCGAGAATGTGATGCTCCAATTCTTTTTCATTGATCACAATCTTCATGCTCTGTCCACCCAACACATACGAGGGACGGACAAGTAGCGGAAAGCCAATGGTCTTAGAAACTTCCAACGCTTCATCCGCATCGGTGGCCACACCAAAATCAGGATAAGGAATGCCGAGGTCTTTTAACAGAGTAGAAAAACTTCCGCGGTCTTCGGCCAAGTCAAGTGCATCGAACGAAGTTCCTAAAATCTTCACTCCATATTTGTGAAGCTTCTCGGCCAACTTCAGCGCGGTCTGTCCGCCCAATTGTACAATTACACCTTCAGGTTTCTCATGTTGAATAATGTCCCACAGGTGTTCCCAGAATACGGGTTCGAAATACAATTTATCAGCAATATCAAAATCGGTAGAAACCGTTTCCGGGTTGCAATTGATCATGATGGTTTCGTAGCCCATCTCTTTCGCGGCCAACACACCATGCACACAAGAGTAGTCGAATTCAATTCCTTGCCCAATACGGTTGGGGCCTGAGCCCAACACGATTACTTTTTTCTTATCTGATACAATCGATTCATTCTCGGTATCAAAAGTAGAGTAATAATAAGGCGTCTTTGCTTCAAACTCAGCGGCACACGTATCTACTAATTTGAAAACGCGGTTGATTCCCATCTCTCTGCGTTTCAAGTGTACTTCACTTTCCAGGCAATCCATCAAGTGTGCCAATTGTCTATCGGCATAGCCTTTCTCCTTGGCTTTGCGCATGAGCGAAACAGGAATGGAATCGAGTTTATACTTGCCGATTTCTTTTTCTAATTCTATCAAATCCCAAATCTGCTCCAAAAACCACTTGTCAATCTTCGTCAGGTTTTGAATGGTCTTCATCGAGATACCGAGCTTCATCGCATCATAAATATGGAAGAGTCGATTCCAACTCGGGTGCTCAAGACTGTACAACAACTCATCTTGCTTGGTGACTTCTTTGCCATCGGCACCCAAGCCATTTCTACGAATCTCTAAGCTTTGACAAGCCTTCTGCAAGGCTTCTTGAAAATTCCGACCAATACCCATCGCTTCGCCCACCGACTTCATTTGCAAGCCTAGCTTGCGATCAGCACCGTGGAACTTATCGAAATTCCAACGAGGTATTTTTACAATCACATAATCCAACGCTGGCTCGAAGTACGCAGTGGTCGTGCCTGTGATAGCGTTCTTCAATTCATCTAAGTTGTAACCGATGGCTAGCTTAGCCGCGATTTTTGCAATCGGGTAACCAGTCGCCTTCGAAGCAAGTGCTGATGAGCGAGACACACGTGGATTGATTTCTATACCTATGATTTGATCATCATTATCTGGATTGACCGAAAACTGCACGTTGCATCCGCCCGCAAACTTGCCGATGCCATTCATCATTTTGATGGCGAGGTCGCGCATGTGCTGGTACACGGTGTCGGGCAGCGTCATCGCGGGAGCCACCGTAATCGAGTCGCCCGTGTGGATGCCCATCGGGTCCAGGTTTTCGATGGAGCAGATGATAATCACATTGCCTTTTCCATCGCGCAGCAACTCTAACTCATATTCTTTCCAGCCCATGATGCTTTGCTCCACCAACACTTCATGTATGGGCGAAGCCTGCAATCCACGATTTAGCGCTTGATCAAATTCTTCGGGTTTATTTACAAAGCCACCGCCTGTTCCGCCCAATGTAAACGAAGGACGGATCACCAACGGAAAGCCAATCTCCTGTGCAATTTCTTTTCCTTTCAAAAAGGAAGTGGCCGTAGCCCCTTTGCATACGCCCACGCCCAACTCCAACATCTTCAACCGGAACTTCTCGCGGTCTTCAGTGGTCTCAATGGCGTTGATGTCAACGCCTATGATTTTTACTCCGTAATGTTCCCAAATGCCCGCCTTATCGCACTCGATACACAAGTTCAAGGCTGTTTGGCCACCCATAGTCGGCAGAACGGCATCGATGTTATGCTTCTCCAGAATTTCGCGGATGTATTTTTTCTCCAACGGCTTCAAATAGACGTGGTCGGCTGTTACCTTGTCTGTCATGATGGTGGCTGGGTTGGAGTTGATGAGGATCACCTCGATGCCCTCTTCGCGCAGCGAGCGCGAAGCTTGTGAGCCGGCATAGTCAAATTCGCAGGCTTGGCCGATGATAATAGGGCCGCTGCCGATAATCAGTACGGAGCGTATACTTCTGTCGCGTGGCATAGGGTAGTGGTTGGATAAATCTTGCAAAAATAAGAATGCTTTGAAACCAAACTGCTACTTGCGGCTATTATTTATTCAAATTGCTAAAACAAAAAAGGAGCCGTAGCTCCTTTTTTTAAAGATTAAAGGAAGGGTTATTCACTCTTAATAAATTTTTTGGTAACAACGGAATTGCCAACATCTATTTTTAAAAAATACATACCATTAGTCCATTCGTTAGCATTGTATTCATGCCTCACAAAATTTGAAACTGGCGTAAACTCATTCGTTTGAATGGCTTGGCCTTGCGCATTTAGTATTTGCATACTCACAGGTGCATCTGATGTTGTTGAGAATTGAACCGTTATCTTTTCTCCCCGCGAAGGACTTGGAAAAATACTCAGCGATTCGGAGGTAATTGTTTTCTCGAAGCCTGTAATGAGCCCTTGTATGCTCAGGTTGTCGATGGCCCAGCCCCATGCATTGATAGTACTGTTCGTGTTAAGCCTAAATCGTATCAAAACCTGATCTCCGCTTTTGAAGTTGCCATTTTGCGTAAGATTGATAAACCTATTTTTGTAAAGGCTTGGGGTTCCGCCTGCGTTTGTATTGTAGGCAACCGTCCAGCTACTTTGTGCAGTAGCTCCATAGTCTGTTAAAAAGGGCTTCCAGGTAACACCGTTGTCTTTTGATCCCTCTACAATAGCATAGTCATTAATCGGTTCGATAATTCCGATCTCATCAAAAACCATGTTAGGGTTGGTAGTCGAAATAGTAATTGGCTTGATTAGCGTAAGCGACAAAGCAGAAGTTGAATTAGTCAACCCAAACCCATGGGGATAAGGATGGCTGCTGTGGATGGCTCCGTTTGCAAATCCACTTGGAGTTGAGACTGAAAAGAAGTTTCCTTTAAAGTCTAGGTTAGTTGAATTAAAATCGGATGTATACTGAGCTATAGGAGTGCCAAGCGTAATAATGGGCACATGGAAAAAATCAGTTGATGGCAGTACAACTTCGTTATTAAGGTTATCGACTGCTCTAATGCGGTACTGAACATCATCGCCCACCGATGCCGCGGCAATATCGAGATTGAATGTATAGTCACTCACGTTAGCGCTGACAGGTAAACTTGAACTGGTAGTAGATCCAGTATTCACTTTATATTCTACAGCAAGCGACTTTAGCCCGCTGCCATCTGTGGCCTTCATAGCAATTACCAGTGGCTGCGATTTGTCGGTGGTAAAATCTAAATGATTGTGAAATACGGTAGGCGGTGTGTCGTCAATTTGAATTTTTAAATTATCAATGGCCCATCCCCAACCTGCAGCACCTGGGTCGCTAAAGAGGCGGAAGCGAATTACCACTTCATCACCAGCGGCAAATTTGTTTAACATATTTAAAGTGCGCGATCTAAACAAGCTCGGATCTCCTGCCGCTTGAGAAATGCTACTCACAATATTCGAATTATATTTTGTTAGCCACGGGGTGTAATCTCGAGAGTCATAGCCATCGGCAAAGGGTACCCAAGTAGCCCCTCCATTTTTAGAGCCTTCCACTACAACATAGTCGAAAAATTCAGCAGCCCCAAAATTAAAGCCTGCTTCACCTGGCTCTACCAGAACAATTTCATCAAATTTAATAGTTGCCTCTTGAGCCTTTACTTTGATGGGGATTTTTAACTGATAGATAAAATTTAAGGTTGCGCCATTCCCCGCCTCGGGATATGGGTGTATGGAATGGATGGCGCCATTCGCAAAGCCACTTGGGGTAGTAATCGAATATCCATTTCCAAAAAAATCGGAACTTGGTGAATTGAAATCATTTAAATAATTATCCTTAGAAGGAGCTATGCCCACAACGGCTACGGTATAGAATTCAGAAAGTGAGGGCAAAGCTGCTTGGTTTGAATTTGAAGAATTATCTGTAGCTACGACCCTGTATTTTAAATTGTCGCCATCTACTAACCCCACTGTTGAAATGGATCCTTTATAGAGACTTAGTGTGTCATTATCTTGAGTAAGATTTAGATTTTGAATCGTATTTGAATTTATTTGATACAAAACTGAAATGTCTTTGATGCCAATATTGTCGGTAGCATCTGCATTTAAATTTAGTAACGCAGTTCCTTCGCGTATAAAATCTATTGGTTTGTGAACGACTATTGGCGCAGTTATGTCTGGCCCTGCCTTAAATTGATAAGCAGCCTGAGAATCACTCTTACCAGGCTCTACTATCTTGCCTGGATTGGTAAAAGTTCTATTAAGGTTATCAGTAATTACCATATAGTAAGCATAACTAGTTGGTATAGAAATAGGAACTGGCAATTGAGCTGAATAGTTATTGCCTAAACCTTGCGTCATTGTTATTTCCTGCTCGGCACCATTGTTGATTGTGTAACGGAGTTTTACAATTGGGTTAATACTATAACCACTAGAGCCATCAGAGGCTATTACAGCGTTTATATCGAAAGGCTCACTAACTGTTTCGGTATCAGTTAATGGAATATGGGTGATGCTAGGTGCTTGCCATCCCATATCGCTAAATATACTTTTTACAATAGGCCCAGGATCTAATGTAACTTCTTGGCGATCAATAATTGGCTTGAGTAATGAGTTAATAGTGCCTGAGTATCTGGTTTGGTCTAAGTGGGCTATGCTTGATCCAGGTACGTATGGATCAGGTGCATACAATTGTGGCTTAGTACCACCGTTGGCTACCATTGCCTGAGGTGAGTTATAGGTTACATTCTGACTGGTAAGAGCACTTGCAAGATTTGAGCTATTGTTAGGTTGATTAAAAGCCCTTGCTGTCTCATTTTCTACGGACACATCAAAAATAATAGGCGCTCTAATTGGGCCAATCCCAAAACTGCCAATACTCAAATTGTCAACATCAAATGAATCGGTAAAACCAAGACCATGACCAAATTCGTGTAAAGCAACGGTAGTTAAATGAGTCTTATTTGCTTGCGGAGTGGTTGCTGTAAAATTCCACGCAATTTGACTGTTGAAGGTCGCAATAATGTCAAATCCTGATCCCGTAGTAATATTTAAAGGAACGTTGTTTAGATTTCTTCCAGCAATCTTATCTGCAAGAGCTGCAGGATAATAGACGTTGAGTTTTGGTGCCCCATCAAAATTTGCATGAACAGAGCCCCAAGTGGCAAACGCCAGAGTAGTCAGCCCCGGTGTATTTGAAGTTATAGACCTCCACCGAACTAAAATATTTACCGTTACTGGAGTTTGAATTAAGGACTTCCATATGTCTAAGGCAGCTTGCAACGAATTTTTGGCTTGATTATCCAATGGAAAACCATCGTAAACAATGTTCAAATTTGTCGTTTGCGTACGAGCAGAATGGTTTTTAAGTCTCTCTAAGTATTCTTTAGGGGGAGGAAGATAGCCGTTAACATTTTTTTCACTACCGTAACATATAATTGGCATTAAGTTAACCGATATCTCTTCTTTAGGCACTGTCTTTAAGATTTGTGCTTGGGTTAAGTGACAGATTAGAGCAAGAGCCACAGAGAGTTTCAATAGGATAAATTTCATTACTTAACTATTTAATGCGGCTAAATTTTAATTTCAATATAGACTACTAACTTCCATCAATTAATAATTTCGGTTTTTTTTAATCAAAACCAATACATTAAAATAGATGAAATAGCTATCAAAAATTGTAGAGTAATCCAATCAGACTGTTTACAAATTTTTCGCCTCCTCCTCTACTTTGTTCCAAACCCTCCAAACGTTTTTGTAACAAATTTTTTCAATGTCTTCTTCTGTGTAACCTCGTTTCAACAAAGCATATATTAAATTGGGATATTGCGATACATCCTTTAGGCCCGTTGGCAAACTATCGCCCACGCCATCGAAATCAGAACCGATACCAACATGATTTATTCCTGCGAGTTTCACCACTCGATCAACATGGTTTGCCACAATTTCGACATCGGCATAAAGTGAGGGATTTAATTTTCTAAATTCTTCGATTATTGGTTTGGCCAACGAGTCGGTCATCTTCATTTTTTTTTCGTCTAGTAGTGCCTGTAATTTTTTGCGGTTGATTTCGTTTTCGGCACGCACGATTGAATCTAGAAAAGTAGATCCAAAATTAATTTGAATTACGCCATTATTGGCGGCTAATTTTTGAATCATATCATCGCTCATGTTTCTAATAAAACCGGGCGTATAAAACCTGCAAGAGGAGTGCGAAGCGATGCAAGGAGCTTTAGAGATTTTCATCACCTGATAAAAAGCACTATCCGATACGTGCGAGATATCTACCATGATGCCCACCTTATTCATTTCTTCAACTACTTGCTTTCCAAATGGACTAAGGCCATTCCATGTGCTAGTGGTGTCGTACGATGAATCACAAATTTGATTGTCTTTACCGTGGGTTAGGGTGATGTAGCGAATACCACGATCGTAGAAGTATGATACATTTTTTAGGTCATCGCCAACTGGCGCACCATTTTCCATCCCCATTGGCAAAGAAATTTTTCCGGCTTTGAAATTTGTTTCCACTTCAGCAGGGGTGTTGGCTAATGCAAATTTATCTGGAATTTGTGAGGCAATGCCAGCAATCATATTAATGAGTGAATCGGCCAAGGCCTTGCCTTTGTCGGGCTGCAGTTGATAGGAAGATGGAATGTAAATCGACATAAAAGGAGCATCCAAGCCGCCCTTCTTTGCCCGTTCATAATCAAAATCACCATCGGTAGTAGAAACAGGGATACCCATGTACTCTCTATCTACTTTAAAGTTTTTCACTTTCAGTTTGAAGGGTAAATCCACGTGCCCATCGGTAATAATGAATTGGTGCGCAAGCTCATTGGCATAGGCGCGCAATTGCTCATCGTTCATTCTATCTACAGGTCGCTTTTGTTGGCAACTGACTACAATAATTAATAGCAAGATTAGGTATAGCGACTTAAGGTTATTCATGCGTTTGGTTTTATATTTGAACAGGAAAGATAATTTATTTAAAATAGAAATATATCTTCACTTAACTTCTTGATTAATTTTTTCATTTAATCAAGGCTGCACGCTATTATTTTAAAATGCTACGATTTACAAAAGCACAACTTTCGTTGCGAAACGGGCAAGATAAACCAGAAATATGGGTGGCTTTCAATGGGTTGATTTATGATGTTACCGCTTCTAAACTTTGGCGCAAAGGCAAACATTACGAGCACTGGGCTGGGCAAGATCTAACCGATGAATTGAAAGACGCGCCACACACCGATAAGGTTTTTGAGAAATTTATTATTGTTGGAGAGTTGAATTGAATGAAAGTACATATCCGTTTAACTTGGCTTGGTAGGTTGTAAAACAGTAGCTAAAATCGTAACTCGTAACGAATACTTTTAAGATGATTATTATTGCAGATAGTGGCGGCTCTAAAATAGATTGGCGCTTGTTAAAAAAAGATGGATCGATCGGACAAACTCAAACCGAAGGATTCAATCCGTACTATCAGCCTATTGAACACTTAACTAAGATTGTAGCGAAGTCATTGACTCCTGAAATATCCGAACCGGTTTCTAAAGTTTTTTTTTACGGAACGGGTGTATCGTCAGAAAAGAATCAACAATTGATTCATTCCGTATTTCGCTCTCATTTTAGCGAAGCCAAAATAGAAATTGGCTGGGATTTATTAGCGGCAGCTAGGTCCTTATGCGGTCGCGAGCCGGGCATCGCGTGCATTTTAGGAACGGGTTCTAACTCATGCCTTTACAATGGCGAAAAAATTATTGGCAACGTGGCCAACTTAGGTTGGATATTGGCAGACGAGGGTTCGGGTACTTCGTTGGGAAAGAAATTAGTCTTTGATCGGTTTAGAAAAAAAATGCCCGCTAAATTGGAACAACAGTTCAATGCGCGGTTTCCTTGGTCGCGCGAAGAAGTGCTGGAGCGGGTATACCAACAAGAGAAGCCCGGGGCTTTTTTGGCTAGCTTTGCAAAATTTATTTTTCAACATTTAAAAGAGCCTTACTGCTATCAGTTGGTTTATTCGAGCTTCTCAGAATTTTACGAAAACAATGTGATGAAGTACGATAATTACGAGAATCTGAAAGTTCACTTTACAGGATCCATTGCTTTTTATTTTAGCGATGTGCTGCGGCAAGTGGCCAACGATAAGGGCATAACCGTAAAAAATATTTTAGAAGGCCCCATAGCAGGGCTTACCTTGTTTCATCAAAAAGATTTAATCTAGCGTGAGCACTACCGAATCATCTTCGCGCCACCAGCATTTAGAAAAAATGAGCGCGAAAGAACTGCTTTCTCGAATCAATCAAGAAGATCAAACGGTGCCGCGGGCAGTAGAATTAGTACTGCCAAAAATAGAGGAACTGGTAAAGACAATTGTTGAAAAGATGAAAGTTGGAGGGCGGCTTTTTTACATTGGTGCTGGTACGAGTGGTCGCTTAGGAATTTTAGATGCATCTGAAATTCCACCAACTTATGGCGTGCCTCACGGAAAAGTGATTGGCCTGATTGCAGGAGGCGACACGGCCATTCGCAGGGCCGTGGAAAATGCAGAAGATGATGATCAACAAGCATGGAAAGATCTTGCGGCTTTTTCTATTTCTAAAAATGATGTGCTGATAGGCATTGCGGCATCGGGCAGAACACCCTATGTGATTGGCGGAGTAAAAGAAGCCCGCAAACAACAGATTGTAACAGGCTGCATTACGTGCAATGAACGAAGCGAGTTGGCAGCTAATGTCGATTATCCTATTGAGGTAGTGGTAGGCCCTGAATTTGTAACCGGCAGCACCCGAATGAAAGCAGGCACCGCTCAAAAATTAGTTCTTAATATGATCTCTACCTCAGTGATGATTCAACTCGGCCACGTGGTGGGCAACAAAATGGTGGACATGCAATTGAGCAACCACAAGCTAGTGCAGCGCGGAGTGAAAATGATTATGGATGAATTGCAAATAGATAAGCAACAGGCCGAAAAATTACTACTTGAATTTGGTAGCGTTAGGAAATCGATCGATAGCACTCTATAAATTTCAAAGCAACGCCAACTGCGCACTGCTCACCTCAATATCCAACGGCACCAAGTAATTTCTTTTAGACCTAAGCTCAACGCACAGCGCACGTGTTCTTCTGGTTTTGCCTTTTTTGTACCATTTCCCTTGCAAGCCAAATAAACTCCCTTCGGGCAACTGCGATAGAAAAATCGCGCGGGTTGCTTTTTCATCGTGTTTTCTAAAGGCTGCAGTTAGCTCTGAGTCAGAGTAGCTTGAGGCTTTAGGGTCGGCCATGTGTTTTTTTAAAACCGATAGAAGTGTAGGTGGATAGATGGACGAGTTCAGCATTGGCTCCATCAACTCTTGAAACATTTTTTTCCAGTGTTCGCCATGCGCCAGTACTCTCGATCCGTGCAGGGCATGCACTTTTAAATGAGCCACCTCGTGGATGTAGGTGGTAAGAAAAATAAAGGGGTGCAGATTGTGGTTGATTGTAATCTGCTGCCTTCTGCCAGGCCGGAAAGTGAAGTCCCCAACTTTTGTTTGCCGTGCCTTTTTAGTTTTAAAGACGAAGCGATGAGTTTTCCAAAGGTCCCAACAATACTCAATGGCCGCAGGCGGCACATGTTGCTGGAGCAGTTGGTGAATCTTTTCTTCTTCTCCTTGACTCATTATTTTGTAGTTCCCGTTTCTTTTGGAGAGGGGTCTGGGGTGAGGGCAATAAAAAAAGGCTTTATCACTAAAGCCTTTCCCGGGAAAGTAATCGTTGTTTTGGTTGATTACTTTACTACTGCTTTTGCAGAGTCAACAACAGCGTTAACTGTAGAGTCAACAGCAGTAGCAGCAGAATCAACAGCAGCAACTACTGAATCAGCAGTAGCAGCAGCCTCTTCTACTTTTTTGCCACCACAAGCAACCATTGCTACAGCAAAGCCACATACGATAACAGATGCGATAAATTTTTTCATAGTTTACAGGTTATTAAAATTTTGCGCAAAGGTAGCAGAAACGGTCAAATTTGATGCGATGTAAATGAAAATAATATTCAATCTGAGCATTTTGCCATTAAAATTAGCCTTTCTCCTATCAATCATTAGGGAACTCAATCGTTTGTGTTACTTTTTCCTGAAAAATAGCCTGATGGGCACTCCTTCAAAATCAAACTTTTCGCGAAGCCTATTTTCTAAAAAACGCTGATACGATTCTTGAATGTACTGTGGAAGATTACAGAAAAATGCGAAGGCAGGAGACTTGGCGGTAACCTGCGTAATGTATTTGATTTGGATGTGCTTGCCCTTCATGCCGGGGGGCGGGTAATGAACAATTTCAGGAAGCATGGCATTGTTAAGTTCTGATGTGGGAATTCGCTTCGTCTTGTTGTTAAAAACGGTAACGGCCTTTTCAATCACCTGAAAAATCCGCTGCTTGGTTAATGCTGAAGCAAAGAGGATGGGCAAATAGTCGATCGGCATCAATTTTTCCAGCATATCTTTTTTAAAGGCATCGGCTGTTTTGGTGTCTTTTTCGATCAGGTCCCACTTATTTACCATAAGTACTATTCCTTTGCTTTGCTTCTGTGCCAATACGATGATGTTGATGTCTTGCGATTCTAAACCCCGCTCGGCATCAATCACCACAATGCATACATCGCTTTCTTCTAAAGCACGTAACGAACGAAGCACTGAATAGAATTCTACATCTTCGGTCACTTTGCTTTTCTTTCTGATACCGGCCGTATCGATCAAAATAAAATCGTTCCCATACATTTTGTAACGAGAGTGGATGGCATCGCGTGTGGTGCCGGCCTCATCGGTTACAATACTGCGTTCGTTTCCCAATAGCACATTGAGCAACGAAGATTTGCCTGCGTTGGGTCTGCCTACAATCGCTATTTTGGGAATACCCGCATCGGGGTCTTCAACTCCTTCTGATTGGAAGGTTTTTATCAATTCATCCAACAGCTCTCCGCTGCCACTTCCGTTTTCAGCAGAAATAGGGTAAACTTCACCTAGATTAAGTTCATAAAACTCGTTGGCCTGTATGCTCTTTGTGGGCGTATCGGCTTTGTTGGCCACTACAAATACTGGTTTCTTTGATTTACGAATTACTTTGGCAAATTCTTTATCATAGCCCGTTAACCCGTCTTTACAATCAACCATAAAAAGCACGGCAGTACATTCTTCAAGGGCTAGCTCCACTTGTCTTTTTATCTGCAATTCAAATTTATCGTCCGATCCGGTCACGTACCCCCCGGTATCTATAACCGTAAAAAATTTGTTGGTCCATTCTGCATAGCCATAATGCCTATCGCGTGTAACGCCAGGCATGTCGTCCATAATAGCTTGACGCTGCTCCACCAGCCGATTAAAAAAGGTCGATTTCCCTACGTTTGGTCTTCCTACAATCGCAACAATATTTGCCATAATTTTTTAATCAAATCAATCCTATTCTAGGTACCCGAAATGTTTCAGTTTCAATCGGTGTTTCCGCCAGTTGTCGGCCACTTTAATGTGCGTCTCAAGAAAAACATGTTTGCCAAAAAAAGCTTCGAGGCTTTTGCGTGCATCGATGCCTAATTTTTTTAAGGCACTTCCTCCCTTGCCAATCAAAATTCCTTTTTGCGAATCGCGCTCCACATAAATGGTGGCTCTTATTTTTAGGATTTTTTCTTCATCCTTAAAAGATTCAATTCCTACTTCTGAACTATAGGGGATTTCTTGCTCGTAGTTGATGAATATTTTTTCGCGTATCATTTCGGCAGCAAAAAAACGTTCTGATCGGTCGGTCAATTCCTCTTTTGGGTAATACCCAGGGTGCTCAGGCAAGTATTTTTTTATAGTAGGAAGTAAGGTATCCAGATTCTCTCCCGTAAGGGCTGATACGGCAACAATTTCGGCTGTGGGGATAACCGATTTCCAATAGTCAATCTTGTCTTTTACCTGCGATCCTTTTGCTAAATCTATTTTGTTGATGAGGAGAATGATGGGAGTGGTTAGGGTTTTAAGGGGTGCCAAAAGTTCATCGTCTTTTTCGCCTAGCTCTACAATGAGAAGGATCACATCCGCATCATCAAGCGACACTTTTACGAAACTCATCATGGCTTGATGCA
>JAAFHY010000066.1 GCA_013298505.1 Cytophagales bacterium | reverse complement strand
TTTTTTAGTTTTATCTTTCAAACAACGTTCAGTTGTGGCGGACAGTTTGGCTTTTCAAATTCCGCCACAGCGTAAACATAAACGTTGCCGGCAAGCCCCGTGCGCGGTAGACAACTCCAACTAAATTAACCTTGAGCGTGTCTAAATAGTGGTTGACAAATGACTAATATAATGAAAAGGCTTTTATTCACCATATTGACAGTGTTAATTTTCTCATGCGACAAGAATGAAGATGATATTTCTACGGACACTTTTGACGTTACGACCGCTGGAATTGGTATTGACTGTAAACTCGTACTTATTGACTTCAAAGGGAGCGATCAAGACCGAATAAAGAAAATAACTAATGCTAATGGGTTAAGGCATCAAGCTTTTAACTTGGACAAAATTAGTTTTAGTACTGACGGACTAATTCTAAAGGTTAAAGTGAGAAAACCATTTGATTCGGAATTATTTGCATGTACAACATTGGGACCTAGTTATCCTTGGGTGACTGTGCTGAATGCTGAAATAAAATGAGTTTCAAATTTGAATATTTTTAAAGTCTTAGTGCATGCCGACTGTCACGAGTCCGCTTGACAATGGACTTAACTCAAATTTCGAGATAGTTACGTTTGACAGACATAGACTTGAGTTGAAACCTAGCACGCGGACATGTAGTTGAGGGGGCCAGCCGGCAACAAAATGTTTCTTCAATGGTGCGGTGAGGTGTAATCCAAAGTTTATATCTTCGTTCAACGTTTTGTGTCGGGGACAGGACGCGGCTTCGGAAGCGCACCACTGAAGAAACACAAACGTTAGCGGTAATGCCAACAGACACCCTAAAATGGCAATCCATCGGACGGACTTTTATTATCGTCAAAATTTATTTTAGGCAACCTATCAGGGTTATCAAAAATGTTTCCATCTACTTGCATATCGCTACCGAAATAATCAATCATTGGCACTAAATGACTATTGTTTTTATAGTAGGAATTATCAATGCACCAGCAACCAGTATCTTTATTGTAAACAACAGGATAGTAACCAACTATTTTATTCCCTTCCTCGTCTGTTTCTTCATCTCTTAAAAAATCGCCTTCATAAATTAAGTTGCCAGCCCTATCTGAAACCATTGTGCAAATTGATATTCCAGTAGTATAGCTATCTACTAAAATATGGTCGCCAGTTCCAAGTTCTTCATTATCTCTTACTATGAAGTTTTGGTTTACACCTCTATCACAATTATTGTATAAGTCGCCAAAAACCCATAATCCGTTTGACTTTGCTCTGTAATGTGTATTTATCATTTGTTTAAATTTAATCAGTTTAACAAGGCACATACCGCTAACATAGTGTTGCCAAAATGGGGGAAGACGTGCATTTAATGAACATTTGTAATGTGTTCGGCAGTTGTTCTTTTAATGGGCTTTTGTGCTATAAATCCCCCACTTCGGCAACACTCGACCGTTGGGCACCAGGCGCGGACGCGTCTCCGTAGACGGGACGCGGCAGACAAACCAACGTTTGACTTCGCAGACTTGTGTGCCGACAAGCAGACTGTGACGCAAATTCAAAAAAGCATCAGGACGACAAATATTTCCCGCGGAGAGAGCGTGGTCACTTCATAACTTTCTTGCACCGCGACATTTTACAGTGGACGACTTGAAAAAAGCAAAACTGAACAAGACCCAACGTTCTTTTAACGGTGGACTCGGACTCGTCAACGAAAAATTACGGACGACTTGAGACAAGTCGTGTATTAAGTAACGGTTGACGCGCCCGAGTGCCCAACAAAATGCTTCTGCAATAGCGCGGTGAGGTGTAAGTTATAAGTGTTATCTTCGTTCAACGTTTGGTGTCGTGGACAGGACGCGGCTTCGGAAGCGCGCTACTGCAGAAGCACAAACGTTGGGCACAATACTCGGACAAAGTAGAACAACTTAATAAATTGACATATAAAATGAGGCAGACAAGATTTTTAACATTCATACTTGCAATATGCATGTTTGGCGCGTGCAACCCTGACAAATCAGAAAAGGTATCCGGAGTGGATATGAATAAAGAAAAAAATAAGTCGGACACATTGACGAAACATTTAAAGCCTTTTGAATCTGACTTACCAACTATCGGACTCCTTATGTATAACGGAGTATTGCAAAGTGAGGTAATTGCGACATCGGACGTTTTTGCAAAGCCAACGGAAGACGGAAAACGACTTTTTAATGTAATTACAATTGCAGAGACAGATAACTTTATAACAACGGAGGAGGGAGTAAAAATAGTGCCTGACTACAACTTTGACAATTGTCCTAAGCTAATAGCTCTTTTTGTACCAAGTGCTTATGACATGTACGCACAAGTTCACAACGACAAAATAGTGGACTTCATAAAAAGGAAAAATATGGAGACAGAATATACTGTGAGCAATTGTGCAGGAGCACAACTTATTGGTGCATCTGGAATAGCGGACGGAAAGAAAATCGTTACATGGATTGGAGGAGGCAAACAATTGCAAATAGATTATCCTAATTTAAAGGTTCAAAATGACAGCTTGGTGACATATGTAGAAGACGGGAAATTTATTTCTTCAAATGGAAATTTAGCGAGTTATATTTCTGCTTTGGAGTTACTTGAAAAAATGACAAGTGGTGAACATAGAAAGTTTGTTGAATCATATTTATATCTTGACCGACTAAAGAAATGGGAGAAATGAGTACTGTGCCCAACAAAATGCTTCTGCAATAGGGCGTTGACGTGTTTGCTCAAAGTGTTATCTTCGTTCAACGTTTAGTGTCGGGGGACAGTGACGCGTTTCAAAGCGCCCTACTGCAGAAGCACAAACGTTGCCAGCAATTGGGTCGGCTTCGTGGACAACGATGACTTAACGATAAAGTTTAGAAATGCAAAAGGACGAAAAGAAAATTGAACTGGACAACATCGCTGCAATTTATCTTGACGAGGAGAAGGCTGAACAATATATATTTACTCGAGACACAATAATAAATCAACTGCAGCGCGTTTGCCCGGAAATCAATCAGTCTTTTGACAAAGTCTATTCCGAAGAATTTAAAAAACTAAGTTCTGAGCTAAGCGAAATACTTCCAATAATATTTATTGGTCTTCGAAAGGCAAGCGAAGATAAGCAGGAACTGTTTATAACTAGTGGGGATTTACTCACAAACTCTGCAGCAACTATTATTTCAGCCATTCAGACATTAAGGTGTGGTTTCCGAATGCAGAGCGGAATTTTGTTAAGAAGTGTTGTGGAGATATGCGCGACTGTTGTTCATCTGTTAGTTCACCCTAATATCTTACAGGATTTTCTGGCCGACAAGGTGAAGTCTACAAAATCCATCTCAATCGCGGACAAGCAAATACCGTTGTTTGGGATGATATGGGGCGTTTTAAGTAACCGACAAATTCATATAAATTCATTGCACGCTGACAGGTATCCAATGCGTGAGTATTCCGACAAAGAAGAACTGCCTGCGTCTGTGACTATTGGGATGTTGAGTGTCACGACAACAATTTTAGCTATAGTGACTGAGCTGACATTTATAAACGAGATAGAAAAACCGAAATATTGGGAGGTTTTGGGAAAAGGAAAAGTAAGATTTATTCCACCAGACGACACACAATTAAACTGGGCGAAAGAACTACTAAACAAAAAGTAATCAATTGACGACATCAACGGATGAACCCAACAGCTGGCAACAAAATGCTTCTGCAATAGCGCGGTGAGGTGTAAGCTATAAATGTTATCTTCGTTCCACGTTTGGTGTCGGGGACAGGACGTGGCTTCGAGAGCGCGCTACTGCAGAAGCACAAACGTTATGCTCAATGCCGCGCGGACAAAGACGGTGCTTCGAACATTGGCACTTTTACTTGCCGCACAAATCCGCGCGACACCAAAGCAAGCAAAAGAGCCAATCTTTACCACACACGAACACGGACAACAGAACGATAGATGAAAAACTTTAGACTACTGACTCTTACGACAATTGCAGTTCTGCTTTATCTAACAACAAGTGGACAAGGCGGCAATGGACAAAAGGTAAAAATTGCAAATGAATCAGTTGAGCGTGTGTTTCGCAATAAATTAGATTCGTCAAGTAATTTCTATTTAGTTTTGGAACCGACAATCAAGCCAATAGGACTAATTCTCATCCTTCCAGGGTATGGCAGTTTTCCAAGAGCAATTTTAGAAGGAAGTGACCTTCCATCGAAAGCCAGAAAGCGGGGATATATTGTAGTGATTCCATTCTTAGAAGTAGAGACTTTTTATTTGGACTCCGTTGCTCAACATAACCTCAAAACGCTGATTCCGGAAATTCTTTCAAAGTATAATGTGCCTTCTGGAAAATTTATTATTGGCGGACACTCAGCTGGAGGTAACGCTGCTTTGTTGTATACAGCACAAGCGTTTCAATCATCGGGAGAACCATTTGTCAGACCAGTAGCAGTATTTGGAATTGACCCACCACTAGATATGAAAAGATTCAGAAACACAGTGTTGCACGAGATTGAAATCGACTTTCGGAAGAATAATGTTAATGGCATGAGGGACTTTCTCAAATACTTCGAAAGTCATTTTGGAGGTCCACCATCCTTGCAAGAAGATAATTACAAAAAATATTCAGCATATTATAGAGACGCTAAGGACGGAGGCAACACAACATATTTGAAAACATTGCCAATACGATTATACTGCGACCCTGATGTCAATTGGGCAATTGAAAACCTTCGCGTTGGATATGAGCACTTGAATGCTTCTGATCAATCAGCTTGCATAGCTCAGTTAAGACTTCTTGGTAACGCCAATGCCGAACTAATTATTAACTTAGGGAAAGGCTATTTTGGTTCCACAAGACACCCACATGCTATGTCTCAATTGGACTCGAAAGAATTCTTATCATGGGCTGACAAGATTATAAAATAACGTTCAAGCGATGAAGAACAGTTGAAATAGATTCCCGAAAAACCACACCAATGCCAATGCCGCACGTGCGACACGCAAACCAAAGCACTGGCATCCGTGTGGTTAAGTACGGTGTAAGCGCGGCACTGAGCATAACAAAATGCTTCTGCAATAGCGCGGTGACGTGTAAGCTAGGAGTGTTATCTTCGTTCCACGTTTGGTGTCGGGGACAGGACGCGGCTTCGGAAGCGCGCTACTGCAGAAGCACAAACGTTAGCAACAATGCCCTTCGAGTAACCCGACAAATTATCCACTATAATAAAGTAAAGGCAGTCAATCCAACCCTTTAAGTTTCTCTACGGTGGACAAGAGAGAATGAAAAACGACTCACCAACAAGGTTTCAGCAAATGGACAAATGAGCTTTCCTTTAGACAACGTGGGACAAGAGAAAAGTAATAAAAGAATTAGAGGACTGGACTAAGTAGCGATAAAGATCGTCATCGAATCCCCCCACCCACCGCATTGAGTAAAAACTACATCTGGAAATATTAAAAATGACTGAATTCAAGTCAAATTCAAAATAATACTACAAATTGTTTTGACGAATCAAATTATATTATTTAGTTTGACCCATGCTTAGCGATAGCGTGAGTTTACTGATGGAGTTTTATCCAAAAATTTATTTTGCCTGTCATACTAAACACGTAAATGACCCGCAAAAAAAAGTAAGGCTTACGGCACACCAAGGAAGTATTTTAGACCACCTGAATGACACTGAGCCGATATCACTGCAAGAGCTGGCGTTACACATGGGCGTTACCCCGTCCACCATGTCCATCACTATTGAGAGGCTTGTAAAATTGGGCTACGTATCAAGGGAAAAGGATAAGAAAGATTCGAGAAAAATAAAGCTACTTCTTACTCAGCAAGGCACGAAAATAAAACGCGGCAAATCTGTACTTGATTCAGAAAGAGTTCATGAAGTATTGAGCAGACTTACCAATGAGGAGTTGGTTTCTGCCATCAAAGGTCTTGCCTTACTTGCCTCAGCGGCTGAAATGCAAATGAAGAGCAAGAGTTTTGAAAAGGCATGGGCAAAAAGAGGGAAACAACACAACTAAATTTAAACTATATGAAATGGATATTTATTTCTCTGGGCATCTTAATCGCTTTGGTAGCGATTATCTATTTGATTGGGTCATTGATGAATGTGAAGCATGTGGCTACCATCGAGCGTGAATTCAAAAAGATTGATGTGGCTGCAATTTTGGCTGCAATAACCAACTACAAAGAATACGCAAGTTGGCGGAGCGGTATCAAAGAACTGACTGTTGATAGTCTTAATCATTGGACGGAAAAAAACAGTCACGGAGATAAAGTGAGCTATCGCTTGGAGGTAATCGATGAAAAGGGAAAGTTGATAACAAGGATTCTCAACAAAGATTTGGACTATGGTGGTTTTTGGGAATTCACCATCACGCCTGTAAATGACGGATGCTCGATGAAGATTGTGGAAAATGGCGAAGTGTACAACCCGCTGTTCAGGTTTATGGCCAAGTATATTTTTGGACATGAAACAACATTGAAGAACTATATGAATGATTTAGAGGCAAAACTAAATTTGAAAGCCAAGAATTAGAACCATGTAACGACCGACTTACAATTTGGGAGAGAAGGGCACATGTTGCTAACAAAATGCTTCTGCAATAGCGCGGTGACGTGTAAGTTATAAGTGTTATCTTCGTTCAACGTTTGGTTTCGGGGACAGGACGCGGCTTCGAAAGCGCGCTACTGCAGAAGCACAAACGTTGGCAGTAATTGGGCTGGCTCCGTGGACAGTGACGTGTAAACCGAAAAACTCGGCCGACAAATACAAATTAAAAAATGAACTTGGCAAGACGGACTTTGATTGCGATTTTTAGCTTACTACTTCTTGCCGACATGTTATTTTGGATGATGGCAATTGCTACTGGACACAAAATTCCTACAAAAACGACAAGTTCTATTTTGACAACGGCAGTGGTTTTAATCATTCTGACCTTTTTAACTCACAAATACATGAGACCAAAAAAAAAGGAATAGAAATCAACTGAGCATACTGACTTACAAAAGCACGAAGACAAGTTTAAAACTTACGACCTATGTCAAACAGCATTCACATAACAAAAAGGAATTTTAAAGGGTTGACAAAAAAGGAACTTGACGAACAAGCTGTTGACCCGAATTCAGAGTTAAGACAATGGGGACGAAAATCATTGTTAAAGGAAGAAGTAAAGAAGACTCGTAAACAAAAAGGCAAACAGTAAATGATTCTTTAGCTCGCGGACAACAGAGGAACAGTTGACAATGACGGACGAAGCCCAACTACTGCCAACAAAATGTTTCTGCTATGGCGCGGTGACGTGTAAGCTATAAGTTTATATCTTCGTTCCGCGTTTGGGTTCGGGGACAGGACGCGGCTTCGGAAGCGCGCCACATCAGAAACACAAACGTTATGGCGCATTTTTAAATGACGGACAGACCAACAAGAATAAAATATATCGACCAGAGGTTTGTAAACCGACTGTACAGACTACATGGAGAGGAACTAAGCAAGAACAAGTACGACTTTAAGAAAGGCGGACAATATTTTGAGTATTTAACTAAAGTTGAATCCCATCTAAGAAGAATAAAACACACTATTGAAACACTTGGACTGATTAGAGTTCTGATTGCAGAGAAACACCCTTTATCAAAAGTGACTAGCACATCGACAATTTCAAAAGGTGAATTCTTGAGATATAACATTGAGAATTATTTTCTAAGAATTTCGACATATAAAGACCAGATTTTTCAATTAATTGACTGTGTCCTTGAATTAAACATTAAGAAAGGGATAGGATTCCAAGGACGACTTGAAAAGAAAGCAAAAGACGACAGCATAGATTTCGTGAAGGTTATCATTGACAACTTAAATACTCTCTTTGCAAACGTAAAACCAGTAAGGGACAAAATTGCTCACCAAGGATACTTTCATGACTCAGACATCGGACTAATCGAGACGGGTTATGACATAGTTGAATCAGAACCAGACAGAAAAGATTTAACTAGGGACGACATGGATAATATCCTGTCTGTTTTTATTTCCAAGAATATAATTGAGATGAGAAGAATTGAAGACGATTTAGGCGACAATCTATTTTCCATACTTGACATATTATTCGTGGACTTTGAAAGAAAGATTGAAGAGAAGAGAAATAAAAACGCGCCATAACAAAATGTTTCTGCAATGGTGCCGTGACGAGTTGGTATAAAGTTCTATCTTCGTTCTACGTTTTCGTTTCGTGGGACAGGACGCGGCTTCGGAAAGGCACCACTGCAGAAACACAAACGTTGTGGCTCATGCCTCAGGACATCCAGCTGACATACTCAAACTAAACCATAACAACTATGGCACAGTCAATTCAAGAATCGAGAAGAAATGGAACTTGGATATTCCTTCTACTGACAGCGCTCATAACCCTCCCCTTTAACTTTCTTGTTCTGAAAAGCGGACATCTGATGAGTGCTAACGGAATGTATGTGTTTGGATTATGCTGGGGTCCCGCCTTGGCGGCAATTTTTACAATTAAGATACAAGGCCGACATTTTTCGGAATTAGGCTGGTCTTTTGGCAATCGAAAATATTTAGTCTATAGCTACCTCGTTCCCCTTAGCTATACTTTTATTACGTATTTGGTTATTTGGGCAACGGGACTTGGCGGATTTTATAATCAGGAAACGGTTAGTAAATGGACTATAGATTTTGGTCTAGGAGAATTGGTTCCTTGGTTGGCCATCACTTTCAATTTTATATTAATGGGAACAATTGGAGTTATCATGACCGTTACCTACTCACTTGGTGAAGAAATTGGCTGGAGGGGGTTCTTAGTTCCTGAACTTTATAAAAAAGTTTCCTATACAAAAACTTCATTAATTTCTGGAGTTGTGTGGTCCGTATATCATTATCCTGCTTTAATCTTTGCAGACTATAATAGCGGTACACCGGTTTGGTACGGGTTAACGTGCTTCACAATAATGATCATCAGTAGTTGTTTTATATATACCTGGTTTAGATTAAAATCAACCAACCTCTGGACAGGAGTAATTCTTCATGCGAGTCACAACGTATTTATTCAAGGCTTTTTCACTCCATTGACTGTGGATACTGGAAATACTAAATATATGATTGATGAATTTGGAGCTGGTTTATCAATAGTATCGATAGCTTTTGGTCTCTATTTTTGGACAAGGCGTCATGAGTTACCTGCGCGACAAATTATTGAATAGTGAAGCAAAATAGAGCCCAATGAAGTCACGAGCCACAACATTGTGTTTATGCCAGCTGCGGGTGACGTGTTAAATTGAAGTTTAGTTTTCATATTTCGTTTCGGCCACGGGGACAGGACGCAGCTTCGAAAACCGCAGCCGTCATAAACACAGGTCGTTGTAGGCCAGGCGCTAAAAAGTCCCGCGGACAGTGACGACCAAGGCGACAATGTTTCGTTTACGCAGACAACTTGGACGACTTTGACCTAACGACTTTTAACGGCACGGCTGACAACGTTGCGGCCCGGTGGAGAAAGAAGTATCGCGCGACAGCGCGAATTTTTTTCGGTTTGAAAAAGGAAATTTAGAAAAATCGGGTACAAGAATATTTCTTTAACGTTTACGCGGACAGCTTGGTGACACTGGACAAGATTTTGTTCCGCGGAGAGCTTGGACGACTTGAAAGAAAAGGTTAGCGTGGACTTTGACTCGGCTTCGAGAACAAATTTCATTTACTTGGACTCGAACGCGTCAACAAAACGTTTACGGTCGACTTGAGACAAGTCGTAAACAAAAAGTAACGGTTGACGCGCCCGAGCCTACAACAAAATGTTTATGCCAGCTGCGGGATGACGTGTAAGTTCAAAGTGTTATCTTCGTTCAACGTTTGGTTTCGGGGACAGAACGCGGCTTCGAACTCCGCAGCCGTCATAAACATAAACGTTAGCAACAATGCCCTTCCGTGTAACCCGACAAATTCTCCACGACAATAAAATAACGTTCGACAATCTCACCTACTAAGTTTCTCCACGGGACAAGTAATCGTTTCCTTAGTCAACGCGGGACTTGAAAAAAGAAAATGACTCGACTCGGCTGACGAACAGCGACTCGTCTAACAATTCCCCACCGCACGGCAACCTAAAACGATTCTCACCAACGCTTTTGGCACTTGCCATTGCCGCTTATGCCACCGCTACGCCAAAGCAATGTCAAGAGCCAAACCCGCGCCTTCCCACCAATTCTAATGAATATCTAATATCGGTAGGAATGTGCTTCGGTGCTGTGTATAGATTGTTCGGATGCTTGGTATAACTCGGGTCTGTTCAACGAACCGTGTGCCTCTAGATACTGGCCAGAAAAGTGTGTAAATGCCTCGCGGGGCAGTATGAGAAACCCATTTATTCCTCTACTAGGGTCTTGCTGATTCAAGCATAACAATTCCGGCCTGCGTTGATATGACCCGATATACCTTACGCATACTATTTTGATATGTTTGTAACTTAGAAAAGTTTTCAATTTCATGTTTCACTATCAACAAAAATCGCAATTTATGTAACAGAATAATTTTACTAAAATAAATAACTCATTCTCGACTTGTCATCCATTTGGAGTATCAAGGCTTTCTTAAATTCTGACCTCAAAAATGCTTTTCGCATTAAATTTATGTAGGGAGACTTATCTTTTAAAAAACTTTTGATAAAACCCTTGTGCTCTAGATCTTGCTTAACCTGCAGCAACAGCCAGTTCGTGTTTTCTCTAAACTTTACATTTAATTCCTCTATATAGTGGATCAATTCAACTAATGAAACTTCTTCTTTAACTAGCAAGAAGGATAGTATTGCATCGGCTATAGAAAAGTAAGATGTTTTTGCGATAAGCGGCCCTCGAGCTCCTCCAACCCGATACGTCCTAATAGTTTCAATCTCATTCGCGGTTGTGTCAACTGAGGTCAATGACTCTATTTTATCTATTTTAATTTCATTTCTTGAGTTATCATTAGGATACTCTCTTAAACATACCTGTGCGTTCATAATCGTTGAATTTATCTCGTGCAAGATGGGGATCGCGCCAATAATTACAGAATGCCACATTTGAAATAACGTTTCCGGTATCGTTATTTTCTGAATTTTGATTGACGGATATTTATTCAAAGTTACAATTTCACTAACTACGCAATCTTATTTAGTCTCTAATTTATCGTCAAATTTAAAACTAGTGGAATCAGTATGTGAAAGAGTTGTTTCAAAATTTAACGAACTATTTGGCGAAGCCGATGTAATAACCCGATCGCCAGGTAGGATAAATTTGTTGGGCGAGCACGTGGACTACAATGATGGATTTGTAATGCCTGCTGCCATTAACTTCAGTACCTACTTCTGCCTTTCGGAATCTCGCAGCTCAACATCACGGATATATTCATTAAAGTACAATGAGAGTATTGAGATAGACTCGTACAATCCCCAACGGTTGAATAAGCCAGTATGGGCTAATTTTTTACTAGGTGTACTCCGCCAACTTGTTGATCGTGGATATAACACAAAACCCTTTCATTGTGTATTTGATGGCGACATCCCCACAGGTGCGGGCCTTTCATCTTCAGCTTCTGTTGAATGTGGCTTTGTCTATTCGCTCAACGAATTAAACGATTGGAGGATTCCCAAAAAAGATCTGATGGATATAGCTCAATGGTCTGAGCATTTTTACGTAGGTGTGAAATGTGGCATCATGGATCAGTTCGCGTCCGTGATGAGTATTAAAGATTCCGTTGTGGTATTGGATTGCCGCTCAATGGAATATCGTTATTTACCTCTCAGCTTGACCGAACATAAGCTAGTACTATTCGACTCAAAAGTGAAACACTCTTTAGTAGATTCAGAATACAATGTTCGTAGAGAGGAATGTGAACAAGGTGTTGAGATTCTAAAAAAAATCAATCCAACAATAAAGAGTCTTAGAGATGTAACCGAATCAATGCTTGCTGATAGCAAAGCCTTGGTTGGTAATAAAATTTTTGATCGTTGCCTTTATGTGGTGCAAGAGATCAGTCGAGTGCAGCACGCCACCGATGATATTGCCAAAAACAATCTTATGGCGTTTGGAAAAAAAATGTTTGAAACACATGAAGGGCTCTCAAAACTGTATCAGGTGAGTTGCCCAGAACTTGACTTTTTAGTGGACGAGGCGCATGCTAATCCGTCTGTACTAGGTTCCCGGATGATGGGCGGTGGGTTTGGTGGATGTACGATTAACATTATTAAAAAAACAGCCATGCAAAAATTTGTAAATGATCTCAAAGTAAAATACGCAAACCGATTTGGGTTTGAAATGGTGCCTTATTACGTGACTATTGAAGAGGGTGCTCATACCGTAGTTAACAAAACGAAGAACTTCTCAATATTAGCATAAAATGCAAAAGATATTGGTAACAGGTGGCATGGGGTATATTGGTTCTCATACTGTAGTAGAATTAATACAAGCAGGATTTGACCCCATCATAATCGATGACTTATCAAACTCAAGCGTGGAGGTATTGGATGGGATTGAAAAGATAACGGGAACACGTCCGCAATTTTTCAACTTCAACTTATGTAATGATGTTTTGTTGGGGAATTTTTTCCAAAATAACACAGATGTAAGAACGGTCGTGCATTTTGCAGCAAGCAAAGCGGTTGGCGAGTCAATAAAAAGACCCCTGCTATATTACAAAAATAACCTTTTGTCACTTCTACTTTTATTAGAACAGTTGGCAGCATATGAGGATTCAAAAATTTTGTTCTCTTCATCTTGCACCGTCTATGGGCAACCTGATCAACTTCCAGTAACAGAACAGAGTGCATTCAAACAAGCGGAATCACCCTATGGCAGTACGAAACAAATCTGTGAGGGGATTTTGCGGGATGCGTGCAAAGCTAATCCCATGCTAAAAGCGATTTCTCTACGCTATTTTAATCCAGTGGGCGCACATGAATCGATACAGATCGGAGAACTGCCACAGGGTACACCCAACAATCTTGTTCCGTTAATGGCACAAGTTGCTGCAGGTATTCAACCTGAATTGAAAGTATTTGGTAGTGACTATAACACACGAGACGGTTCTGCTATTCGGGATTACATCCATGTAGTTGATCTGGCACAAGCGCATGTTAAGGCAGTGCATCGCCTGTTGGGGAATAAGCAAAGAAATAACTACGAGTTTTTTAACATAGGTACCGGAAATGGGATCAGTGTGCTTGAACTTATCCATGAATTTGAACGGGTTAATAAGTTGAAATTAAATTATAAAATTGTTGAAAGAAGACCGGGTGACGTAGAAAGTATTTATGCAGATACTTCTTTTGCCAAAAAAGAATTGGGATGGCAAGCTAAGTTGGGTGTCGAAGATATGGTTAGGTCAACTTGGAAATGGCAACAATCTTTGTCGTCTAAGAAATAATTAAAATTGAGAAATGGTCTCATTTGATTTAAAAGAACATTCACACAGAAGGTACAATCCGCTGACAGGCGAATGGGTTCAAGTTTCACCACATCGAGCCAAGCGCCCATGGCAAGGGCAAATAGAAAAGATTTTACCTAACTCTACTATTACGTATGATCCCTCGTGTTATTTGTGTCCAGGTAATGCAAGAGCTAATGGAGAAATCAACCCAACCTACATTTCTACTTTCTCTTTTGCCAACGATTTTGCTGCCATTGTTGCAGACGTGCCAGAAGGTGAAGTTTCAATCAATGATCTTTTAATAGCAAAAAGTGAAAGAGGCATTTGTCGTGTTATTTGTTTTTCGCCACGGCATGATCTTACCGTGGCAGAGCTTTCGGTTGGAGAAATAAAAAACGTAATTGATCTCTGGAAACTCGAATACGAATCACTCTCGCAAAGTGAGTTAATCACTTACATCCAAATTTTCGAAAATAAAGGTTCGGCAATGGGCTGCTCAAATCCTCATCCGCATGGGCAAATTTGGGCGCAAGAATCTATACCTGTGGAGCCTTTGAAAAAACAGCAGCATCAATTGGCTTACTTTCAAAAGAACGGCAAGACAATGCTCGAGGATTACTGGAAGATTGAAGTAGAACAAAAGGACAGGGCTGTTTTTGAGAATGATCATTTTGTAGTACTGGTACCTTTTTGGGCAGTGTGGCCATATGAAACAATGATTATCCCTAAGCGGCCAATGGCAAACATTGCTCAAATGAATGAACCTGAAACGTTGAGCTTCGCGCAAGCCTACCGGAGTATTGCCATCCGCTACGACAATCTTTTTGAAGCTACGTTTCCATATTCCGCAGGTATCCACCAAGCACCCACGGATGGACTGGCGCATACTGAATGGCACTGGCATATGGTTTTTTATCCACCACTACTAAGATCTTCCACTGTTAAAAAATTTATGGTGGGCTATGAAATGTTAGCAAATCCTCAGAGAGATGTTACCCCAGAATGGAGTGCCGAAAGATTGAGAAGTTTAAATGAAATTCATTATAAGCAGTTACTAAAAACAGTTTAGACTATGTTCTGTGTCACCACACGCAGGATGCTACTTACAATTAGTCCTCGTTGAATTTCTTAGCACCAATTCAGTAGGTAATACTTTTGTAACGGGGACGAATGATTCCTTATTCTCAATCTGCTCAATAAACAAGGATGCGGCCATTTCGCCTATCTCGTAAGACGGTTGAGACACGGTAGTTAAGGAGGGTTCGATGTATTGTGATACGGGTTCATTGGTAAATCCGATTATTGAGACATCATTGGGTATATTCAATTGTTTCGATTTAATGACCTGCATAACCATTATGGCAACGGGATCATTTAGGCAAAAGAAGGCGTCTGGTCGTTCTTCTGTATTCAGCAGAGCCTCGGCTTTCAATGCTGGATCTGTTTGTAGGTTATCGCAACAAACAATAAGGGTGTCATCCACTTCGATATTGTATTTCTTTAAAGCAGCTAAGTAGCCCTGCTTGCGCTGATTGCTAATGTAAAGGTGGGGTGGGCCGCCCACATACGCTATTCTTTTGCAACCTGTCTTGATAAGATGCTCTACCGCTTTGAATGCTCCATCGTGATCATCAACAATCACACGGGTAGCATTTAATCCATCCACTACACGATCGAACAATACGATAGGTATTTTCTTTTGTATTAGCTGTTGTAAATGATCGGTGTGGTTGGTCTCACTCGACAGCGAAATAAGCAAGCCATCAACTCTATTTGAAATGAGTGCGTGAATTGCAGTTTCTTCGGTTTGCAAAGACTCAAGCGATTGGCTAATGATAACCGAATAGTAATGGTGAGAAGCATACTCTTGTATCCCACTGATGGCCGAAGAAAAAAAATGCAGATTGATTTGCGGTACTACTACACCCAATATGTTCGTCTTTTTACTTCGCAAGCTTTGTGCTATACGGTTGGGCTCGTAGTTCAAAATTTTCGCGGTTTCTAGTACAGCCCTTTTTGTTTCAGGGTTGATATCTTCCACATTTCTTAGCGCCCTTGATACAGTAGAGATGGATACACCTAACTTTAGTGCAATGTCCCGGATGGTGGTTTGATCGTTCTTCATGAATGGAAATGATTCAATATGCCTAAGCCAAAAGAGGTAACGTTTCCGGCATCGTTATTTTGATTTAATTATTGGAAATATAGCATGTTTTAGAGGTTCAGCAGCCTTAGGAGTGTTATATTTATAATCACATAAGAATTCGAACTCTATTGCGAGAACTTGTGCGTTAGTATCGTTCCAAAATGTAATAGCATAATGAAAAAAATCTTTCTAATAGTATTATTGGCAATACTAAGTTCTCTAGCATTTTCGCAAAGTAAGCTACCTTATCTTAGAAACAATCAGTTATGGGTAAATGACAAGCCTTTCCTTATGATTGGCGGAGAATTACACAATTCATCCGCATCATCTATCGGCTACATGGAACCCATTTGGCCAAAATTGAAAAGCCTTAACTTAAATACAGTTCTTGCAACAATTACATGGGATCAATTTGAACCGGAGGACGGAAAATTTGATTACGCGCTAATTGACTATTTAATTGAAAATGCAGAAAGGAACAAGATTAAACTGGCTATAATTTGGTTTGGTTCGTGGAAAAATGGGCAGTCCAGCTATATTCCTCTTTGGGTCAAGACAGATACCAAACGATTTCCCAGGGCACAAGCTGTAGATGGCCGTAAACTTGAAACGCTATCGGTATTTTCAGATGAATCTCGAGATGCCGATGCTAGAGCCTTCACTGCATTAATGAAAAGAATTGGAGACAAAGACTCCAATCAAACCGTGATCATGGTTCAACCCGAAAATGAAGTCGGTATCTTTCAGGATATTGATTATCGAAGCGAAGTTTTAAAAAAATATGAAAGTCAGGTACCTAAGTCGCTTACTGATTATCTAAAGACAAACCGTAAAACACTCAAGGATGAGGTAAGATCAATATGGGAAACTGCGGGATCTAAAACGGCAGGAACATGGAAAGAAGTATTCGGAGCCAATCCACAATCAAAAGAGTTTTTCATGGCTTGGCATTATGCCAAATATATAAACCACATTGCCGAATCGGGAAGAAAGAAGCACAACTTACCCATGTTTGTAAATGCCTGGATCGTCCAAAAGCCTGATGATTTACCGGGAGTCTATCCCAATGGTGGTCCAGTATCCCGAGTGATGGATATTTACAAAGCCGCTGCCCCGTCCATTGACATCATGTGTCCGGATATTTACCTTCCTAACTATAAAGAAATATACACACAATACTATCGCAAGTCAGATAACCCATTGCTGGTACCCGAATCATCAATGGATGCTGCCAGAGCCTTCTTTGCCTTTGCAGAATTTGATGCAATCTGTTTTTCTCCTTTCGGCATTGAAGATGCCGCGGGAGATGTTCTCTTTAGTTACTCGTATGGATTGTTGGGTGAGTTAATGTCGCATATTACCAAATACCAAGGAACGGGGAAGATGAGAGGCATCCATCTCACCTCAGACCATCAAGACGAAGTCTTGAATGTTTCAGGTTATGAAGTAAAACTAAAGATCCAAGACCCTCAGAAACCTGCTTTTGGCCTCGTTGTGAACACCGTTGAAAATGAATTCATGGTGGTGGGAATGAATTTCAAAGTAACATTTCAAAGAACTGTGGGCAATCAGATTACTTACATTGGCAAAGTTACGGAGGGGCGATTTGTTAATGGTCAATGGAGTGAGGAGCGTTGGCTTAATGGAGATGAAACTTACCACCATGAATTGCTAAGGGCAATTGGGCGTGAAGTTAGAATAGAGTCGCGATATCAATCTAAGGCAACAGACATAAAAGTAAAAGCAGGAGAACAGTTTGTGTATTCGCCTTCCGCTATTGAAAGTATCATTACGCCTGGTATTTATAAGGTCATTTTATATCAAAGACCTAAGTAAGATGATGTTCCTCTTTTTTTACACTTTTTTGCGAGCATCTCATTACTTACTATTTCTATAACGCAACACTAGCGAACTGAATTTAATATTAATAATTATTCCTTTTTTTCAAACCTGCCTTATTCATGGATTCTTGGTATTCGGGCGCCTTTTTAGCCAATTCCCAAAGTAATCCTGAACGATAATTTTCAATTGCTAAGACACTAATCGGTTCAAAAAATGAGTCTGGTTTGGTTGCTACTTTTCGATTATTTGTATTGACGCTCATGACAAACCCATTCTCAGAATAAATCGCCTCATTTCTAAATTCGTCATAGAGCGTACGCAAGCACTTAACCGTGGCCTTAGGTTCAAAAGAAATAGCGCTCATCACAGCCTGGATTGCTATTGTTCCTTCATCTGTATCGCCTTCCATGGGAAGACCAGTTATCATCCATTTTTTTGAAATGGGAGAGTAGGTGTCATAAAAGCCCCATACATCACCGTATAAATAGTTCTTGGCCAGGTTTATCTGCGCATATTTGATTTGTGCTTTGACTGCGTTTTGTGTTCCCTCAAAATAATCCATGCCATTGACATTGCATATTGAGTCCCGGTATCCTCGAAGATCAAACCAAATGTGCGACTGTACCAAATAGCCCAACTTTGCCGTGGGGTAATCCTTTAATTCTAATGCTTCGGGATTATTAACTTTGATTCCGGTAAATTGCTCCGATGTTTTATAGTTATATTCCTTAGTAGAAAAGTATTTAAAACCATAGTGTGAATCAACAAATGAATTAGATACGTAAGTAGTGTAGGCTTCATTCCCAAAATGCCAATTTTTTGCACTTAACACTAGAAGTTGGAGAAAAAAAGTTTCATCCATTTCTCCGTACAACTCTTTCCCATCAAAAAGTTCTCCGTCTTTGCCATTTTTAAACCAAGTGAAGCACTTTTTGTCTTTTTTGTAGGCAAAATTCCAATCGATTCTATCCACTACTATTTTGCATAATTTCCTGATCTCATTTTCTGTGGGGTTATTGGCATTGAAAAATTGTCTGATGACAAATTGAACTGAAGTTGCAAAAAAAGCGGTACCCACTACATCATAGGGCTGTCCAAAATTCCCATACACTTGACCTTTGATTTGTTGCCCAGTTTTTCTACTAAACGAACGAGGCAGAATACCTTGTACGGTCTTAGCATTTTGATACTCTCGAAGGTATTCCAAAACAACCTGAGCTGCTTCACTTCTAGGTAGCCAACCGTTTTTAACAGCCACACAGAATAAATTGATGCGGTAACCATCGTTTTCTGTAATGGCTATTGAGTCCTTTTTCTTTAAACAATTTCTAGTATAATCATATTCGATACGCTCCAAGAATTGATCATCGGTTAGTTGATTTAAATGGTTAACTCCTACATTCAAATGTTCTTTTTTTGGCAAAAATCGAACACCGGTTCCTGCGACTTTTTTAGCTATTCGATACTGTGGTTGACAATTGATAACAACTACTGCCAGTGCCAATAGAACAAGTTTAATTTTAATAGACTTCATAAGAATTTTAATCACAAAGGTATCTTACTAGTAACTGGAAATCAGATTGCAATGCAGCCAGCCGAGTAGGATGAGCACAGAATAGCTCGAGTTTTATTCAAAATAATCAAACGATCATAAATCGATTCTATGACAGATTCGTTTAAACATTTTTAGTTTTTCTGTGTGTTACCAAATGCTTACTCAATTGCTTGGTAACGTATTGCATGGCCAACACCATGTGTTGCTGCACGGTGCCAGAAGAGATAGAAAGCATGTTAGCGATTTCATCGTATGAAAATCCTTCCCAGCGCGCCAATGTGAAAACCAAGCGCCTTCGAGTGGGCATCGAGGAAATAATTTGGTGTATATACTCCGCAGAGTCTTCATTTTGAGTTTGATAAAAAAATGACTCGTTCTTTATTTTTTCATCTGTTGGCAATTCTTGCTGAAGCAGAGTCCTTCTCCCGTCAGACGATTTAATAAAATTGATTGCTCGGTTATACGTAGATCTGAAGAAATACGGTCTTACATTTTTAATTGATAATTGATTTCGGTTAAACCAAATTTGTATAAAAACATCAGCAACAACCTCCTCTGCGATGCTAGTATCTCGAACGATAGTTCTTGCAAAGATGACTAGCCTACGGTAATAACGGTTAAACAGTTCATCTAATGCCGATGGCTCACCGTTCTTTAACCTTTCAATTAATTGTTCGTCCACCTCCATAGGCTAAATATAGCG
The DNA here is from genome assembly GCA_013298505.1 of Cytophagales bacterium. GTDB lineage: Bacteria > Bacteroidota > Bacteroidia > Cytophagales > Cyclobacteriaceae > ELB16-189. The sequence goes on along the minus strand of JAAFHY010000066.1, from coordinate 6 downwards.
AATTAA
>JAAFHY010000065.1 GCA_013298505.1 Cytophagales bacterium | reverse complement strand
CTTCCGATCTTTATTGTAGACTGAGCTGATGGGCTGTGTGATTGCATCAATAATCGTTTGGCCTTTGGTAGGAGAAATGGTATGCAATTTTGGCGAATCGCGGATTGAAACAAAAACAACCCCGCTTGTATTTTGTGCTATCCAATCTTTAAAACTATAAACAAACCGCACCGCATCCGAGACACCAAAATTATCAGAGATACCTGCATCCATCATTTGAATTGGTGGATCGGTAGGCAAGGTGGTATTTGGCGTGATATAGGGGAAGGTGGCACTCATGCGCAGCGCAGAAAGAAACCGAAGTTGAGAGGAGCCTTGGTCTTTAAAGAATCTCATGAAATCTACACCGCTCACTTTTTCAGAACTATAATCAGTAAAATTTTGCAGCTCCGCATTCATAAAAGAAACGGGGCGGGAGGCGATATAAATTTTCCGCCCATCATTTATTACCGTGGGTGTAAGTATTACTAAAGGAATTATACCTTTTGTTTCAAATTCGTTATACGAAACGATGGGTCGATCCATGAGCCCTTCGGTAATTTGGTTGAGTTGATCTTCAAACGTATAGGCACGGTCGCGTTGGTAATCGATGCCTGCATAGTTGAATTTAGTAAAGCCCACAAAAAGATCGTTGGCGAGTAAACTAAATATTAATGGATTCAAATTATCCGTAGATATTTTTTGCCGGTGTATATCGGCATACGGATTTACGGCTTCCCCTAGTTGCTCACGAAGTTTTAATTCCCTAAAATAGCTTGCGCCAATCAAGCCGCCAGATGCCCCGGTAATCAGCACACTATTCTTCATCAACCTTCCAGCTGTTAAACTATCTGCCTTCTGCAATGCATTGAGGGTCCATAGTGCAGCTCTTTTGCCACCACCGCTTACACACAAAAAAACTATTTTAGGCTTGGTGGTTTCTGTAAATTTCTTTTTCCAATTTTCTAATTGTGTGAGCGTGGCTTGCTGATCTTCACGAATAGAGGTGCTGTCAATTTGAGCCTGAATGCTTTCTGCATTGTAGGGCACCGTCATCACATGGTAGTCAAGGCCAAAGGCTTGGTACTTTTTAGTAAAGTAATCTTCTCCCACTAAATAGTTAATTGTAAGAAACACCACCAACCCAACGGTGGCCGACCACCCTCCAAACCAATACGAGAATGCTCCAAACAGCATCACAAAAATCGTAAGGAAGATCATAAAACTAGCGGCAGCCGGAAGCTGAAAGATGGGGTAGTCTTTAAATATGCCTAGCACGATGACCATCGCAAAAATAAATATTTCGATCACCACCAAATTGAAATGGTTCTGATCAAATACTTGAAGGATGGTGGCGCGGTCGAAAAAATTCAGATCTTGAACAGGCTTTACAGTCAGGTTACTACTTATATAATTATCAACTCGCACTTGTTTTTTCCGAGCGATGTCGAGTTTCTTCATGGCACTCGCTCGTGTTACACCCACATTTTGTTTTATCTTCTCATCAATACGGCATACCATGTACTTGAAAATATCTTTGTTGGTAAACCGAAAGTAAAGCGTAAAAAGCAAGGTCATTACAATGTACCCAGCAAAATATCCTCCTATTCGCCACACTAAATCGGCCGTACTACAATGTTCGTTGTTAATTTGAAATTGAATAGTTTGATATAAGTATGTGAGAAGAAAAACAATAGGGATTAAACTATTGTTGATTACGAATTTTCTAAACGGACTCGGGAGCGTACCCACAAATGAAAAACGATGACCATCTGCTATATAGCAGGTAATATGAAAAGCCATTGAGAAGCCTGCCGATAACAAACCCATCCAAAAAAAACTTGCGGCACTTACTTCATTTAAATATTCTGGATCAAGAAACAGATAAGGGATGCCGAGGTATTTTCCGAAATTGCCTGTCATCATGGCAAAAACCAAAATCCAGCAAAGTAACAAAACGATGTTTCTTCTGATGTTATTAAGAAGCAGTTGGATCGGAAACGAGTAGTAAAACGAAGGCCAGAGTAAGTAGATTTTGCGCATATACACTTTGCCGAATGTAAGAAATTTATTGATTCGATTTGCAAGGCTAAAGAAAGTTTTCGCGAGAGCTACATAAAATTCATTAACCGCAAAAAAAATTGTAAATCGTAGATTAATAATTTGTCTCTGAAAAACCCCTTCACCATTTATCGCTCATCGGCCGGCTCAGGCAAAACCCGAACGCTGGCACGCGAGTACATTCGCTTAGCGCTAAAGCGTACCGATTACTACCGGCATATTCTTGCGATGACTTTTACCAATAAGAGCACGCAAGAAATGAAGGACAGAATTTTACAGTACCTCAGTGCTTTTGCAAAGGGCGAGAGTAATGATTTGGCACTTGAAATAATTGAAGAACAACGCAAAGAAGGTATCGAGTTAAAAACTGCCGAATTAAAGAAAAAGAGCCAAGAGATACTTGACTTTCTATTGCACCATTATGCTGAATTTTCAATCAGCACCATTGATGCTTTTTTCCAACGGATCATTCGTTCATTCACTCGCGAAACTGGTTTGCTAGGAAATTTTAGGTTAGAGGTAGACAATGGCCTCGTACACGAGGAGGTGATTGCGCTTCTCATGAAGCAACTAAAAGATAATGCTGAGTTGCGTGGCTGGGTTTTCGATTATTCGATGGAGAAATTGATGGCTGGGGCTGATTGGGATGTACGAGATGCACTTCTCGACTTTGCAAAGTTAACTGAGAAAGAGGAGTTCAAAAAAATTGAAGACAGCGTTCTTCAAGTAACTGACGACCGGACGTTCTTTAAAACATTTCGGAACAGACTTAACGAAAAAGAACGAGCTATTGAAAAAACGGTTTTCGATTCAGCAAAAATGTTACTGGCAGATTTTGAGGCAAACCAGTTATCGGCTGAAGATTTTTCTGGAAAATCAAAAGGAATTTATTCCTACATAAAAAGACTTACTACAAGTATAGATCTTCCATCGGCTACCGTTGCAGAAATTATTAATGATGCTGATAAGTGGGGGCACAAAGCGTCTGGGAATTTTGCGCTTATTAAATCGTTTGCGCACTCAAAATGGAAACCCAACTTAAGTAAATTGATTGATTTTATTGAGGATAATTTAATGGCTTACCAATCCATCGGGCACGTAACCAAAAATTTGTACTCGTTCGGCTTGCTATCAGATATTTTACGGACTCAACGAAAATACCTGAGTGATGAGAACCTGATGTTGCTTTCTGATGCTCCAAAGTTTTTGAATAAACTAATGCAAGAGCAAGACGCTTCCTTTATTTATGAAAAAGTAGGTTCGTTTTACCGGCACTTTTTGTTAGACGAATTTCAAGATACATCAAGTCTGCAATGGAAAAATCTTTTACCCCTTATCCAAAATGGAATAGCTCAGAACTATGCCAGCTTGATTGTTGGCGATATAAAGCAATCCATTTACAGATGGCGCGGAGGTGATCTAACTATTTTGCAAAAACAACTAACGCAAGATGTTAATGAATCACTTACCACAATTCAAAACTTAGACAAAAACTATCGAAGCAATGGCAATATTGTTAGTTTCAACAACGCCATTTTTGAAACCGCTGCCGCGTTAATTTCCATCGAAACAGAAAATACATTTCCAAAGGAAGCTTATCAAGATGCCAAACAAAATATAGTTATTGACCCTGATAAAGGTTATGTTAAAATTCAATTTCTAGAGGGCGAAGTCGATTTCTCTTTTGAAGATCAAGTGCTGCTACGCTTACCCACCCTAGTTGAGCAACTGCAAGACAAAGGTATTTCCTTGAAAGACATCGCCTTTATTGTTCGAGATAATAAAGAAGGACGCGCCATCGCTAAATGGTTTATGGAATTCAGAGCAAGTGCAGATGCCAAGAAAGATTACCGATACGATGTAGTCTCTAATGAATCGTTACTGATTGATCGTGCTTCTTGTGTTCAGATTTTGCTGAATGCGTTGCGAATCATAGCCAACGAAGACCATCAAATAGCTCGGGCGCATTTAGTTTACGAATATCAGCAACTTTGGCCTTCTCAGGCTTTTAGCGAAGCCGATGACTTATTCTCAGATTCAAAGACAACATCTTTTGCGAAGTGGATACCGATTACCTTCACTCAACAACACGAATGGCTTTCTGCGTTGCCACTGTTTGAGATGGTTGAAAATCTAATTCATATTTTCAATTTGGGCGCAGTAACAAACGAGGTAGTGTACTTGCAATCATTTCAAGATCTTGTGCAAGAATTTTCGCAACGCGAAAAAACAGATGTTACTTCTTTTTTGGAATGGTGGGAGTTAAACCGCGAAAAAAAATCTATTCAAGTGGCAGGTGGAGTAGATGCAGCACAAATCATAACCATTCACAAAGCAAAGGGTTTACAGTTCAACTATGTAATTATTCCTTTTTTAAATTGGAAGTTAGACCATAAACTGAGCATGTCGCTGTGGTCTCGATCAGATCATCCCCTCTTTAAAGATGCTGGGTTTATTCCAGTTAAATATGTTGCCAAACTTACTGAAACTGTTTTCAGGGATGCATACCACGAAGAGAAAAGGCGTATTTTTTTAGATAACTTAAATGTAATGTACGTGGCCTTTACGCGAGCAGAGCTAGGGTTGATCGCATTTGCCCCCGATGTAAAAATAGATCCAAAGAAAGGACAAAAATTATCGAACGTTAACGAACTCGTTTACAAAGCCATAGAGCAAAATAGTTTTTTACAGCCAAACTGGTCGGCTAACGCTAAGACTTTTATCACTGGTGAAATTATCACAAATAAGGATAAGTCAGAAAGCCATGAACAATCAATTTCGTTAAGAAGCTACGCGGTTACTCCATGGCGCGACCGCCTACGGATACGAGCGCGTGGTATGGAATTTTTTACGCGTACTAAGAAGCGAGATAAAATCAACTACGGAATTTTCTTACATACTCTCCTGGCCAAAATAAAGACGCGAGTTGATGTGCACGATGTAATCAATAGCGCCCACTTGAGCGGCACAATCAGCGAAAGCGAGAAAGAGGAGTTGAAAAATTCAATCGAATGGGTGGTTGATTTACCCGTGCTGAAACCCTGTTTTAACAGCGCCTCCATCTGTAAAATGGAAGCGTCATTGTTTGCAGCTGACGGAACCGAGCGAAGAATTGATAGAGTGGCTATGCAAGATGATTGCGTTTGGGTAGTAGATTACAAGACAGGCATTGCCTCTTCGAAAGATGAAGTGCAAGTAAAAGAGTACTTACAGCTTTTACAGCAAATGGGATGGAAAAAAGTAGTAGGTTATTTGATTTATATTGAAGAGAGAAAATGGATTGAGGTAAAGTAAGAGCGTTTCGTCTTTGCGAGCATCCAGTATGGTTTTTTAGGGAGGGGCGAAGTAATTCCAAGGTAAAGAATCCAAGGCCTCGATTCGTCAGATTGCTTCACCACATCGCAATATCCTGTTGGGTTGGTAAAGATGTGTTTTTATTTTTCAGGATGATTAGTAAGTTAAATTGATGAGAAGCTTTTTACAAGATATTGCCGAGTACGTTAAAATAAATTATACCAATTGGGATAATCTCCAGGTCGTTTTTCCAAATAGACGGGCGGCCTTATATTTTAAACAAGAACTGGCAAAGGGAGCGAATGGTCCTAAATGGTGCCCCTCTATAATTACAATCGAAGAGTTGATCCAATCATACACTACACTTCAAGAAGCCGACAAGTTTACTTGTATTGTAAAATTGTATCACGCGTTTAAAAAGGTGACCAAGAGCGATGAAAAGATAGACCAGTTTTATTATTGGGGTGAAATGTTGTTGCGCGATTTTGATGAGTTAGACAAATACATGGTAAACCCTGAGTTATTGTTTCGCGACATCAGCAACTTGAAAGAGGTCGATCAATATTTCGATTACCTTACCGAAGAGCAGAAAGTTTTTTTGAAAGACTTCTGGCAAAGCGTTGAGTTTAGCACCGAAGAAACGAAAAATCGGTTTTTGTCGCTTTGGCGAAATCTATATCCGGTGTATCAAGAATTTCAGAACTCACTTTTAGCAAACGGAACTGCGTATGCAGGTATGATACACCGAACAGTTGCCGAACAGCTTTCTCATCAAACAAAAACGACTTCCGATAAGAAAGTTATTTTTGCGGGCTTCAACGCATTAACTACAGCCGAGGAGAAGATAATGTGTTGGTTTGTTGAAAACCAACACGCATCGGTTTTTTGGGATGAAGACGATTTTTATGTTTCTGCCGAGCATCGTGAGGCGGGTGCCTTCTTCCGCCTTTATCGAAAGCATCCTGTGCTAGGTAAAACGTTCAACAAAGTACCTAGTTCACATCTTTCTGAAAAAAAGCAAATCACTATTTATGGAGTTCCTCAAAAAGCGGGACAGCCTAAATTACTCGCACAACAAATGTCGGATAACAAAGCCGATGCAGCCGAAGAGAGTCATGTAATTGTTTTGCCAGATGAGAGTTTGTTGATTCCGCTTCTGTACTCACTCCCCACTACCATTTCATCGGTGAATGTAACGATGGGTTTCCCGCTGATAAGCACACCTTACTTTTCGCTCATTGATTTTTTGTTTGATCTGCATCGTACCAAACGAAAAGATGAATTCTATTTTAAGAGTGTAATAGCTATTTTAAATCATCCGTACCTAAACACCTTGGTAAGAGACGAAGTAGCCGAATTAAAAATGTACATCACTAACCACAACCAGGTTTATTTGGAAGAAGACTTTTTTAAAACCAAGAGCAGCAATCTCGCACTGGTTTTTAAAATAGTTGACGACAATAATTTTGTTGAACATCTGTTGGAAGTAGTTACACTCTTTGCAACCACGTCATCAACGGCATTGTTAGATAAAGAGTTTGCTTTTTACTTTCACCGTATCTTAACAAAACTTCAAGAGTTAGTTGCCAACGAGCCAATGGAGCTAACTATGCTTCAAAAATTATTTCGTCAAATTGCACGATCAGAAAAAATTCCCTTTACGGGCGAGCCGTTAAAGGGCATTCAAATCATGGGGGTATTAGAAACACGTAATTTAGATTTTGAGCATGTTCATATTTTATCGCTGAACGAAGGCTTGTGGCCAGCATCTCCCCGCCAAGGGTCGTACGTACCTCACTCTATCAGAAAAGCATACGGGCTGCCAACGTATACACATCAAGATGCGATGTATGCCTATTTATTTTATCGGCTACTTCAGCGGAGCAAGCAGGTAAATATGTATTATAATACAGAACCAGACGTACTTGGGATGGGCGAGATGAGCCGATACTTGTATCAGATTATGTATGAGGCAAAATGGCCTTACTCAAAAAAAATATTATATAGTGCCATTACGTTGCGCCAACCAGTAGCTATTACAATTCAGAAGAGTAAATCGGTTTTGGAAAAGTTACAAAAGTATGTATCAAAAGAGTTGAGTCCTTCTGCATTGAATACTTACTTAGAATGCCGACTAAAATTCTACTTTAAAAATTTGGTAGGCCTACGTGAATTGGATAAAGTAGAAGAAGAGGCTGATGCACGAATATTCGGAAATTTATTCCACGATGTTATGCAGTTCTTTTACGCAAGTATAAGAACGACCAATGCAGCTGAAGAAATCCAAGCAGATCATTTTAAAAATTTAGATACAAAGCTAGACTTACTTATCAATCGAGCTTATCGTAAGCATTTTGGGTTAAGTGATAAAAAGAAAGTAGAGTATGACGGCCAGCAATTGGTAGTGAATGAGATGGTAAAGAAAATGGCCGATCATGTACTAAAAAAAGATGAAGACTATGTGCCTTTTTTTATCGAGATGTTAGAACAGGAAGGCTTCCACACAAATTTTCCGGTCAATACAAAATTGAGTATTTTATTAGGTGGCAAAATAGATCGCGTTGATAGAAAGGGAAACGTGGTGCGCATTATTGATTATAAAACAGGCCGAGATCAAAATTCATTTAAATCAATTGCTTCTTTGTTTGATCGCAATGACAAAAAACGTAACAAGGCAGCTTTTCAGGCATTGTTTTATTCTTGGGTATACGATCGGGTAAAGACTGATGCAAGTCTTAAGCTGCAACCGGGACTCATCAACCGAGCAGATGTATTCAAAGATGATTTTGAATATGGCTTAACGTTGGATGGTGAATTGCTTTACGATGTCAAGTACCTCTTACCAGAATTTGAAGATCACTTGTCTCAATTGCTAATCGAATTATTTAATCTTGAACAGCCTTTCGATCAAACCAACGAAATTAAAACCTGCGAGTATTGTGCTTACAAGGAAATTTGTGGACGCTAGTAATCACAATTAATGAGCTTCCATAAATCGCCAACCATACCAATTTATTTCTAGCACCACACCATTGTCAATTCGTTGATTCGGGAAGGCAAGCAAGCCCCCTAAAAATACTTGTAGTTTGGGACCAACAGTATAGCCGCCTCCAATTACTGTTTGCGATTTTTTATGAGTGCCAGAAATAAAATCACCCATCAACACCCATCTTTTAGATAATTTATATTCGTAGCCGAGCATGATGCCAAATTGATCGCTGGGTGGGCCACCGACAAAAACATCGTTGGTATGGTAAGCACCGCCAACAAGATAACCCCATTTACCAGGCTGCCAACGCAGTAACGCATAGTTGAAAAACGCTATTTTTTTATTTGCCAAACGGTCGCTCAAATTAGGTCCTATCTGTGTGCCTATATTTAAAAATAGCAGATCTTCTTTTAGCACCACTTGCTTTTGTAATGTAAACATCAAAAGCGGGTAAAGTGGTTTTCGGTTGCTGCTGTCGTTGAACGAAACAATTTGGCCTTTGCCAAACTGAAGTGGCAAGTCGACAAAGTTCACACCGATATCCCATCTTTTTCCTACTCCGCATACCACGTGCGATTTTGATTCTAATTCATTGAGCTGATAGAAATTCAATTGATGCTGGTAAAAGAATTTTCCTTTTGGTGTAATATCTCCTGAAGGAATGTTGAAAAGATTTTGTTGAGCTATCGAGAAATGAACAGAAAGAAGTACGAAGGCTGTTGTGAGTTTTAAGAACTGATTCATTGAATAGAATGTGCAATAAGTTAGTTTGTATTTTGATTTCGAGTTATTGCCCCAGTAAATGGCAGCCCAGCGAGTATATTGATTCGCAAATTAGTAGAAATGAAATCATCCACTTCATAGAACTGAGATCCAACTTCAACCGAGATGGCTTCGTTGAGCAGTTTGTAGTATTTTTTTCGAACCCCCAATTCTTTTTGCTGATATTTTTCTGATTGGCCGATGAAAGCAGTCATCATTTTAACATCCAAGTGCTTATAGTTGGTGGCATAGTTTACAAACAACGAGAGTAATTCTTCGTCTAACTTTTTCTTCTCGTTATTGAACTTGACATAGATCGGGTGGAATACTGCAGCTTGGCTAACCGATAGCTGAAGTGCTTCAATAAATATTTTTTCTCTGTCACGCTGCAATTGCAATTTGGTTTTATCTAAATCAATACCAGTATTTTCTTGCGCTCGGGCAGTACTAAAAGGAAATAAAAATATCAATACTATGAACGATCGTTTAATGCCAGTGGTTAGAGTTCTCATCGCTAGGTAGTTAAGGTTAGTTTAAAGTGTCCGCAACAAAATGATTCTTCTATACATAGAAAATACGAATATTCATTACCTTGTATTGCTCGCGCAAAAGCCGTGCATAGTCAATTGCTTCATGGCTGGATTTGAAGGTGGTGCAGGGCTTGCTTTCTACTTGAAGTGTGCGGCCTTCTTCTGCTACCATTATGGCTATGTAGTTATCGGGCTGTGGGTTTTCTTTTAATACGATCCATTTCATAAGTAAATTTTTTAGTTTAGCTCTGCTCTGCTAAGTTGTTCAATCACGTCTGTTCAATCGAATTACCAATTTAGGATCGAGTACGCGATCATCATTATACAAAGGAGGTAACGGATTGTCTGATACATCTAGATAACGAAGGCGTTTCATCTGATTTATTTCTGGAGGCAATGCGTTTATTTTATTTCCGACTAAGAATAAATACTCTACTTGTTTCAACTGACTAATGGTAGATGGTAGACTGGTTATGCTATCGTTTTCGATATGCAGTTCGTTCAGCTTTTTCATCTTGCTGATTAACCGAATATTTTTTTCTAGATTAAAATATGCGTCATTGTTGATGTACAGTACGCGGAGTTTTTTTAGATCAGGAATGTTCTCTGGCAGATCCGAGATTTGATTTTCTGAAAAATCAAGTGTCTCAAGACGTTTTACTTTGGTGATGCTCTGCGGAACAACAGAAATATTATCGCCTGCTAAGCTCAGCATCTTTAGAGACGGTAGCTCGGCCAATACCGTAATGGCTTGATCGATCTCAAGATTCTTATTGTGATCTAAATACAAACTCTGAAGTAAAGCTAGTTCTCTCATTTCCGCAGGGATTTTTTTAATCTGGTTATAAGAAATCACCAAATACTTTAGCCTTTTTAAAGATTTTATGTTTGGAGAGATTGACTCGATTTGATTTTTGCTTATATCGAGATATTGAATGTTGGTTAGTTCAAAGAGCGAATCGGGCAGTACTTTAAGTCCTCGGTTGCTGAGATCTAGCCAAGCAGCCTCTTGGCGATGTGCAAAGGCTGCCTTCAATGTTTTGAATTGTGTATTGTTAATACTCAACTGAGCGCTTGATGGAGTTGAGCCAAAGCTTATCGACACCAAAAGGGCAAAGGCAATGACAAGATTCTTTTTCATAGTGTTTGGTCAGGTATTTAAAGAGTGGGAGGTATTTCTGCAATACCTCCCCTTTTTTTATTTATCGTTGGTTGGGTTAATCAGTAAAGGTGTTTTACCATCCGTCATTATAATTTTTGAATTGGGCGATTTGGCCAGTTCACGAAATGCTTCGATGCTTTGCCACTCAATAATTGGTTTGGTAAGGCCTTCGGCAATTATTTTTTGCGAATCGCGTATGCCTTCAGCTTCAATAATTTTACGTTGTGCTTCTCTCTTTTCACGATCCAACAAAAATTCCATACGCTGTGCTTGCTGTTCTGCTTCTAACTTTTCTTCGATGGCGCGTGCGAGTCCGGGTGGCAATTGAATATTTTTTAAGAGCACCGCTTCAATTTCAAAACCGCGTGGTAAAAGAATTTTTGCCATCTGCTCAGTCACTTCTTTTTCAATATTGGCTCGTTGCACCGAGTGCATATCCTTCGCAAAGAAACGTGAGCATACATCGGCAGCCGAAGAACGAAATACGCTACTGATTACATTTACTTCATTGCCCACTCCAATGGTTTCGATAATGGCCGGAGCTTTTTCAGGTTGCATGCGATACAGAATGGAGATCACGGCTACTACGTTTAGTCCCTCTTTAGATGGAAGGTTTGCGTTGATTTCCATATTCATGGTTCGAATAGGCATTTTAATCACTTTAGAGGTAAAGGGATTAAAACCCACAGCACCAGGTCCGCTGAATTTTGGATTTAACTTTCCCATATTTCTCTTCACGCCAATTTCTCCCTGCCGCACAATGGCACAGCTACTAAGGAGTAAAACAGCTAAACCGATCGATGTTACTATTTTTGATTTCATAATTTTCTAAGTTGAAAGGGTTTGAGATTTTCTTTGTCGTATCCATTGTTTCAATTGCTGTGCCTCAACCGGCTCAAGCCAGCGAAGTGATTTTCGATACTCTTTGCGAAAGAGACGCACATCAAAGCGTACGCACGGTAGCACTTTTTTGCAATAATCAAGCATTGAATTTTTAGTCTTCATATCACTACAAAACAAAGTAGTGACATCCAGATGAAGTAGAAGGTTATAATTGTCCACGCAGTAGATTGTCTCCACGCGGTTTCATTTGAATTTTTCATGTTGATTTTACTGTTAAGAGTTGAGAATAATTTGGATCACAAAAGGATTAACCTTTCGCGATTGAATTATTCCAACTCTTAAATCAATAAAGTTCGATGAAGTATGATTTTGTTGGTAGACGTGCGAGGGTTCGCAGCGTGAGTAAAATTTGTTTTAGAGTTGACCAAGAAATTGGCCAAATAAGGAACTGGAACAAACTTTTCGCCTTTGGTTTTGCGATCTATATTTCGCTTGGTCTCGAATGTAGCTTCTATCTCTGTTTCAGTCTCAACCAATTCTTCAGCACTTTCAATACCTTGAATTGATTTAATTAGAAACTGATTCAGACCCGATCCAGATAGCAGAATGAGCGATAGAAGGCTCAAAATGGCTGATTTTCGGATATTGTGACCTGATAGAAGCATTACTATTAAGTTAATAAGCAATACTAGTAACGACAATCGTACTGGTTAGGTTTAAGGTTTTGAAAAAAAATATTAGATGATGGCTTACTTTGATTTGGTATTTTTCTCCACCCACTTCCTTGCATTCACAAATGCTTCAAACCAAGGCCCAATTTCGTCTTGTTGTTTGTTACGTGTGTAGTGTGGCCAGTTCCAAGGGAAAAGGCTTCGTTCAATGTGTGGCATGATCGCTAAGTGCCTCCCATCTGTGGAGTACAACGAAGCCACACTAAAGTCGCTATCGTTGGGATTGCCAGGATACTCTTGGTAACTAAATGTAGCACCAACTCTGTAACTGGTTTTGTTTTTTAGTTGGAACATCCCTTCGCCATGAGCCAACCAAACGCCTAAGCGTACGCCTTCATAACTATGCAGCATTACAGAATTATTTTTAGGGACATTGATAGTGATAAATGTCGATTCAAATTTGCCAGAGCCGTTGTGGTGCATTTTCGGATGTTCAGCCATTGGCATTTCACGGTAGACAAGTCCAAGTTCCATCATAAGTTGGCAGCCATTGCATACACCTAAGCTCAGCGTATCAGGTCGCTCATAAAAATTGTCGAGTGCGGCTTTTGCTTTTGGATTGTAAAGGAAAGACCCCGCCCAACCTTTCGCTGATCCGAGTACATCAGAATTTGAAAATCCGCCTACGAATACAATCATGTTCACACTACGTAAGTCTTCGCGCCCCGATATCAAGTCGGTCATGTGTACATCTTTTACATCAAAACCTGCGAGATAAAGAGCGTAAGCCATCTCGCGATCACCATTCACACCTTTCTCTCTGATGATCGCAGCTTTTATTCCCGAAGGAGTTCTTCGTTTGGGGTTGACACCATAGGTAGAAAACTTTCCATCAAAGCCAGCTTGAAATTGGTAGGAGAGTGATTGCTTATTGAAATTTTCCTTTCGTTTTTCTGCGTGCCCTTTCGGCCGTTGGATTTTATCGAGTAAGTAGGAAGTGTGAAACCATTTTTCTCTTAGCTCGCTTACATTAAGGGCTGCAAGCTGCAAGCCCCAAGTTTCAAGCTGCTCTCTGCTATGCTTGGCTTGTAGCCTGTGGCCTGAAGCTTGCAGCCTTACAAATCCTTCTTCATTAACTTCCCCCAACTCTCTAAATAAAATTCCATTTTGATTCAGCACTGTCTTCGCGGCATTCATATCACTCACTTGAATCACGACTCCCGGATTTTCAGCAAACAAAGTCTTGACTGGATCAACTCCAAGATCAAGCGTAACATTGATTCCAGTATTTTGATTTGGGAAACACATTTCTAGTAGTGTGGTAATCAAGCCACCTGACGAAATATCGTGACCAGCAAGGATTAGATTTTCACTAATTAAAGTTTGAATACTTGCGAATGCATTGACAAAATATGCGTCATCTTGTATTGTGGGGGCATCGTTGCCGAGTTGATTCACTAGTTGGCCGAGGCTGCTGCCTCCTAATTTAAAATCATCTTTCGAAAAATCAATGTAGATTAATTGAGAGCCTACAATAGGTTGTAATGCTGGAGAAATAGTTTTTCGAATGTCGCTTACTTCAGCAACAGCGGAGATGATCACTGTGCCCGGTGCGTATACTACTTCTCCCTTCGGATACTTTTGCGTCATCGAAAGTGAATCTTTTCCTGTCGGGATATTGATCCCCAATGCGCATGCAAAATTGCTCACCGCCTCTACAGCTGCATAGAGTCGTGCATTTTCTCCTTCGTTTTTTGCAGGCCACATCCAATTCGCGCTAAGCGAAACACCTTTCAACCCGTGTGTAAGTGGTGTCCACACCAAATTTGTTAAGGCCTCGGCAATAGCCAACCTGCTTCCCTTTGCTGGATCGACCAACGCAGCAACAGGAGCGTGCCCAATAGACGTGGCAATGCCTTTATTACTCAAAAAATCCAATGCCATCACAGATACATTGTTCAACGGAAGTTGAATAGGGCCACAGGTTTGCTGTGTGGCCACTTTGCCAGACACCGAGCGGTCTACTTTATTGGTGAGCCAATCTTTGCACGCCACAGATTCAAGTTGTAAAACCTGTTCAATGTAAAACTGAAGTTGAGATGGATCATACGTGATTTCTGAAAAGTCGGCCACTCGTGTGGTATCGGTCAGAATCGTTTTAGGAGAAGAACCAAACAAATGATTCATCTCTAATTCCACTGGATTTAAGGAATGATTGGCTCCTTCAAATTTGAATTTATGATCTCCTGTAGCGTGACCAACCACATACATTGGCGCTCGCTCGCGAGCTGAAACACGTTTTAGCGTATCAACATCTTTTTTGTGGATGGCTACGCCCATTCGCTCCTGCGACTCGTTGCTGATAATTTCTTTTGAAGAAAGGGTAGGATCTCCTACCGGAATCTTATCTACTTCGATAGTACCACCTGTTGCTTCCAATAATTCTGAAAAACAATTCAGATGTCCTCCAGCACCGTGATCATGAATAGAAACAATAGGATTATTGTCGGACTCTACCATGGCGCGAATGGCATTCATCACGCGCTTTTGCATTTCGGGATTGGAGCGTTGAATTGCGTTTAGCTCAAGTGCATTTGCAAATTGCCCTGTGGTAACAGATGATACTGCTGCGCCACCCATACCGATGCGATAGTTATCTCCACCCATCATTACAATTTGATCTCCTGCTTGCACAGGTTCTTTCTGGCTGTCTTTTTCTTTGCCAAAGCCAATGCCCCCGGCCTGCATGATTACTTTGTCGTAGCCAAACTTTTTGTTTTTTTCGCTGTGTTCGAATGTGAGCAAACTTCCACAGATAAGTGGCTGTCCAAACTTATTCCCAAAATCGCTCGCGCCATCGGAAGCTTTGATTAGTATTTCCGCAGGTGTTTGATAGAGCCACTTTCGTGGAGGAAGATTTTTTTCCCAAGACCTCACCCCCGACCCCTCTCCAGACGAGAGGGGAGATAAACGTGGGTAGGAAGTCATATACACCGCTGTGCCAGCAAGTGGTAATGAGCCTTTGCCTCCAGCAAGGCGATCGCGAATTTCTCCTCCCGATCCAGTTGCCGCTCCATTGAAAGGCTCAACGGTGGTTGGAAAATTGTGGGTCTCTGCTTTTAACGAAATTACAGAATCAAAATCGGTTATTGCAAAGTAGTCGGGTACATCTTGTTGGGTAGGGGCGAACTGCTCAACCCTCGGCCCTTTGATAAACGCTACATTGTCCTTATAGGCAGACACAATGTAATTCGGATTCTCTTTTGATGTTTTCTTGATCAACTGGAAGAGCGTTGATTTTTTTTCTTCACCATCGATGATAAATGTGCCATTGAAGATTTTGTGACGGCAGTGTTCAGAGTTGACTTGCGAAAATCCAAATACTTCGCTGTCGGTCAATTTTCTTCCCAGCTTAAAGCTGACATCATTTAAGTATCCAATTTCTTCCTGGCTCAGCGCCAATCCCTCTTCTTCGCTGTATTTCTTAATGTTATCAATTTCTAAGATAGGCGCTGGGGTATGGTGTATGGTAAAGATTTCTTGGTCAAGCGTGTCATACAGGTGCTGCAACATACGGTCGTAGGTGGGCGCAGCCGCATTAGATTCAAAAAACTCCTCGATTCGCTCTATCCCTACAATGCCCATAGTTTGTGTTATTTCAACGGCATTGGTGCTCCAAGGAGTGATCATTTCTTTGCGCGGCCCGATGAACTTTCCAGTGAGCGATTTTTCTGCAACTGGTTTTGCCCCACCAAAAAGCCAGATGAGTTTTTCGATATCTTGAACAGAAAACGAAGAGGCCGCCCCAACCCCATAGATAAGGTTGGATGGAGAACGAAAGAATAAGATCATGGGAGATGTAATGTGAGCAGCAAAAATAATCAGGATTTAGTAATTGTGAGGGAAAATTTCGAATTGATTTGGGTAATTTGCTGCCGTTTTTCAATAATCACAAAACAGGTTCCGCGCTATGAGGCTAATTTTGATTTCTGCGTTTTTGATTACCAGTCAGTTGGCATTTTCGCAAGAGGCCACCGTTGTCTTACGAGATAGTGTCAAACTAAAAGCAGAATTAGTTTTCATTGCTGAAAATCAGTTGCATACTAAGTCAGGTACGCTCGGGCTTTCGGAAATTTATTCAGTAAGCTACCCTAACATAACGGATGTACTTACTAACTCTAAATTGATAGGCCAATTACAAAAAGGAGGGGTGATTGTTTACGCAGCCGGAAAAAGAGTGGAGACGGTTTCTATTGATGATCCTGTTACAACCACACCCACTGCTACTACCAAATCACAACAAGAAAAAGTTGAGGAAAAATTAAAAGAAGAGGATAATCCGCTAATCGGTAGCTTTGGTTTAGGTTTTGGCCAAGACTATGGCGGCATAGGTGGTAGACTTACTATTTTAACTGATCAACATATTGGCCTGTTTGCTTCGGTGGGTTATATTTTTGCTGGGGCGGGTTATAACTTCGGGACTAACATTCGCTTTCAGCCTGAGAAAAGGAATGTGCCAACATTTAGTATTATGTATGGGTATAATGCAGCTATTCAAATATCAGGAGCACCTCAGTTTGATAAAATATACAACGGGGTTTCCATTGGAGGAGGTTTTATTAGCAAAGGCTTAAATAACCCAAAAAATTATTGGCACTTTGAATTGATACTGCCATTTAGACCCAGCGAATTTGATACGGATTTTAACGCGCTTAGTAGCAATTCGTCTATCAGGGGCTTGCAGAAACCTTGGCCAATAACCATTAGCATAGGCTATCACTTTTGTTTTTAAGAGTAGCGGTTCTTTAAAGTCTACTCAGACCATTAAACCGTTGTGCCTGGCAGCGATTTTTTTTATAGCTTTTCTAATTGATCTTTTGTAAAAATGAGATGTGACGGTTGTGTGGATACAACCTATAGAGGTGAGAAATATAAACGATCGAAAAGAAAAGCTATCGGTAATTTGCGTTCGTAAACTTACCTTTACAAATAGTTTTGCTAATATGGTTCGTCTTCTCCTCCTCAGTTTATCGTTTGCATTGATCGCCTGCTCGTCAGGTATTCATCAACTGCGTGTTGATTATGCGACTTCGCCAACACCCCCTTCACCCAATTACAGTTTGTCTGCTCACTGGGCTGCGCTGCCAACTAAAAAAGATGCAGCCGATAACGTTCCGAAAAAATCAAACTTAATCGACTCACAAGCCAGCGCACAAGTTGATGTGTTCTTTATCTACCCCACTATATTCACAAAAAAACCAACGAATCAACACCAATGGAATGCCGATGTAAATGATGCAGTTCTCAATCAAGAAATCCAACTCAGCACTATTTTAAATCAAGCAACTGTTTTCAACGGAAGTTGTAAAATTTATGCGCCTTATTATCGGCAAGCTCATTTGTATGCCTTCTACACAAACAATAAAGACGATGCTACTAACGCACTCAATCTTGCCTACGAAGATGTGAAAGCCGCGTTTGATTATTACTTGAAAAATTACAATCAAGGCAGACCTATCATTATTGCCTCGCATAGCCAAGGGAGTATGCATGGCGTGAGGCTGATAAAAGAATATTTCGATGGAAAAGAGTTGCAAAAGCAACTGGTAGCCGCCTACCTAATCGGGCGTTCGATTAAAGCAGATGTTTTTCAACATATTAAACCTACCGAAAAGCCAGACGAAATAGGCGTGTGGGCAACTTGGAATACCGTTGGGCGCAACTACGTGCCATTCAATTACGAAACGTATTACAAAGGTTCTGTCTGCATCAACCCCTTGTTATGGAACAGCTCAGAAACATACACTCCTAAAGAACTCAATAAGGGCGGGGTGGCATTTAAGTTTTCGTTTGCACCACAATTGAGCGATGCGCAAATTCAACAAAATATGTTGTGGGTCAATCGGCCAAACATAAAAGGAAGTTGGCTAGTAAAAAATAAAAGTTGGCACCGTGCCGATTATAATTTCTTTTACGCAAACATCCGTGAAAACGTAGCATTGCGGGTTGAAAAATTCTTAGCGAACCAAAACCTACCCGCGAGTAAGTGAAAAATCGTTGGAAGAAAGTAGGCTTATCTGCAACGATCGCTTTTTTTATATTTTCGATCGCTTTTTATTTCTGCCTCCCTTCTACATTATTTCATCTTCCGTACGCGACCATTCTTACCGACCAAAAAAATCAATTATTAAGCGCTGCCATAGCGACTGATGGCCAGTGGCGCTTCCCCGGACAAGGCAATGTGCCAGAGAAATTCGCAATAGCAATTACTCTCTTTGAAGATAAGCGATTCTTTCAACATACTGGGGTAGATTTTTTGTCACTCGGCAGAGCCATTAAACAAAATTTACAAGCAGGCAAAGTGGTGAGCGGAGGAAGTACTTTGTCCATGCAAGTAATTCGCCTGTCTAGAAAAAATAAAAAGCGTACTCTTTTTGAAAAAGGTATTGAACTAATCTTAGCCACCCGGTTGGAATTACGCTATAC
The DNA here is from genome assembly GCA_013298505.1 of Cytophagales bacterium. GTDB lineage: Bacteria > Bacteroidota > Bacteroidia > Cytophagales > Cyclobacteriaceae > ELB16-189. The sequence continues at coordinate 995 of JAAFHY010000065.1, read as the reverse complement.
CAAAAAAGAAATCCTGGCACTCTATGCATCGCATGCACCCTTCGGTGGAAACGTGGTAGGAATCGAAGCCGCCTGTTGGCGATATTTTGGCAGACCATCAAGCGAATTAAGCTGGAGTGAAGCCGCACTATTAGCAGTACTGCCAAATAACCCTGCGCTAATTCATTTAGGGAAAAACAGAAAAACTTTGCAACAAAAAAGAGATCGCTTGCTCAGAAGACTTTCGCTATCGGGAAACTTTGACGAAGTAACACTTGTCCTTGCATTAGCAGAACCTATTCCTGAAAATCCGCTTGCACTTCCGCGCTTGGCACAACACTTACTCGATCGGGCTATTAAAGAAGGCAAGTCGCAAGAAAAAATTAACTCTACCATCAACGTAAGTATGCAACAACAGGCACAGCTGATTCTTGCTCGACACCACGAACAACTGAGTAGAAATAAAATTAATAACGCAGCGGCTATAATTGTTGAAGTTTCAACGGGGCAAGTGTTAGCCTACGTTGGCAACGTAGCCTCGGGCACCGAAAATCAAGAACAAGTAGATGTAGTAGCATCGCCTCGCAGCACAGGCAGTATTTTAAAACCATTTCTTTTTGCCGCAATGCTCGATGAGGGCAAGATGCTTTCGCAAACGCTACAACCCGATATTCCTATTTCGATAAACGGATTTTCGCCAAAAAATTTTTCTAATCAATTTGATGGTGCAGTGCCTGCCGATCAGGCGTTGATCCGCTCGTTGAATGTTCCTGCAGTAAATGAATTACGAGAATATCGCTACGAAAAATTTTACGAGCTCTTAAAAAATATTGGCATCGGCACACTTACTAAACCGGCCGATCACTATGGGCTATCACTTATTCTGGGTGGCGCAGAAGCTTCCTTGTGGGATGTAACCGGTGCTTACGCCTCGATGGCTCGAACACTCAACAACTATTTTCTTTATCCGGGCAAAAGCCGATACCAACAAAGTGACTTTCATTCGTTGCGATACT
>JAAFHY010000064.1 GCA_013298505.1 Cytophagales bacterium | reverse complement strand
TGGTTTGGTTGCATCGAAATGTTGATTGACTGCCCACACATTACTGCCTTTCCGTTTGGCCGGAATGTGATGGTAATTCAAGAAGTTGTAAATCAACCCAGCGGTTTTGTCTTCTTCTTTGCTGAACGATGGGATAGAAATCAGTTGCTGCAATAAGTCAATGGTAATATCGGGTAGATGTTCTTTCACCTGCTAAGATAGAGTAATGAGTGTTCCCTTCGTTTCATAGCTGGTGTTGGCGAGTAAGTTGGTGTGTTCCCCAATCAATACTTCTTTCACACCCGATTCAATCGCATTGAAAGCATTTTCGAGTTTCGGTAAAATGCCATCGTGAAACGAACCTTCTTTCAATAATTTTAGATACGTTGATTTGTTCAAATTTGTAATCACCGATTTTTCATCTTTCACATCTTGCAACACACCTGTTTTTTCAAAGCAGAAAATCAAGCGCACATCAAAATGTTTGCTCAACGAAATCGCCAGCACCGATGCAATGGTATCGGCATTGGTGTTGAGCATAGTGCCGTTGGCGTGTGTGAGCGGAGCAAAAATCGGAATGACATTCTGCTTCAGCAGAAAATAAAGCAGGGTAGAGTTGACACTATCGGTTGTGATGTCCCCCACAAATCCAAAATCAGTTTCACCCACGGGTCGCTTCACGGCTTTGATTAGATTACCATCTGCACCCGTTACGCCCATGGCATTGCAATGCCATTCTTGCAACTGCGCTACAATTTGTTTGTTGACCAGCCCGCCATACACCATGGTTACTAAGTCCAACGTCTCGGCATCGGTCACGCGCCTGCCTTTTACATAGTTTGATTGAATGCCAAGCTGGTCGCCTAGCTTAGTGGCAATTTTTCCACCTCCGTGAATTAAGATTTTGGGCGCTTGTATCGATGCGAAATCCTTTAAGAATTTTTTCAATGACGGCTCATCATCCAACACGTTACCTCCGATTTTAATAATGTATAGTTTGTTCATATTTTTTTCTAAGTCCTAATGCCCAAGTCCTACCAAAATTTCGCTCAACACCGCCTGCGCGGCCCATACGCGATTGCTTGCCTGCTGAGTTACCAAACTTGCTGTGCTGTCCAACACTTCATCGCTCAACTCTACATTTCTTCTCACAGGCAAACAATGCATCACTTTTGCTTTGTTGGTGAGTTCCAGTTTTTCGTTAGTGAGCATCCACTCGGGGTCGTTGGTATAGATTTTTCCGTAATCGGTAAAGGTGCTCCAATTTTTCACGTAGACAAAATCAGCATTTTTCAGAGCTTCATCTTGATGATGAGTAATGTTCGCCCCTTTTGTGAATTTGGTATCAAGCTCATAGTCTTCAGGATGCGCAATGATAAAGTCTGCACCGCCCCACGCATTCACCCATTGCGCAAAACTGTTTGCCACGCATTGTGGCAATGCTTTGACATGTGGTGCCCACGTCAATACAATTTTTGGTCTTCTAACCTCACCCCCATCCCCTCTCCCAAGGAGAGGGGAGCTCCACGTTTCTTGAATGGTAATTAGGTCAGTAAGACTTTGCAGCGGGTGCAGCGTTGCACTCTCCAAACTGACAATCGGAACGCCTGCATATTTTACAAATTGATTGATGTACAATTCGCTATAATCATCTTCTTTGTTTTTGAGGGAAGGGAAAGTGCGAATGCCGAGGATGTCAAAGTATTTTCCAAGGATTGGAGCCGCTTCTTTCACATGCTCTACTGTTGAGCCGCTCATGATGGCTTCGTCTTCAAACTCTAATGCCCAACCGTCTTGCCCCACGTTAAAGACAATTACTTCCATCCCCAGATTTTTGGCGGCAATCTCGGTGCTCAGCCTTGTGCGCATGCTCGGATTCAAAAAAAGCAAGCCCATTCGCTTGCCTTTTCCAAGTGTAGCATCTTTCAATGGATTGCTTTTGTATTCCAATGCTTTCGCGATGAGCGATTGGAAATCAGAGGCATCATGACATGAAATGAATTTCTTCATACAGATACGGCTTGTTTAAGTTCTTGGGCAAGTGCTTCCAAAAATAAATCTGTGTCTTGTTTTGACAAAGCCAGTGAAGGCAGTAATCGTACCGTATTTGGTTTGGCTTCGCCTGTGAAGATGTGATGTTTGAAAAGCAAATCTTTTCGGAGTGACGGGAGCGAATCGGGCAAATCAAAACCAATCATCAGACCTTTTCCTCGAACTTCTAAAATGGACGAGAAGCTTTTCAGTTCATCCATCCAATAATTACCGAGTTCATCGGCATGGTGCATGAGATTTTCTTTTTCGATTACCTCTAATACAGCCAGTGATGCAGCGCATGCCAAATAATTTCCTCCAAAAGTTGTTCCTAACATTCCGCTCCACGGCTTAATGTCGGGGTGAATGAGTACTCCTCCTACTGGAAATCCATTGCCCATCCCTTTTGCGATAGTGATCAAATCCGCTTCGATGTTTGCGAATTGGTGAGCAAAGAATTTACCAGTGCGGCCGTAACCAGATTGCACTTCATCTAAAATCAACAACGCGCCTACCTCTTTGCATTTTTTAAAGAGCAATTGCAAGAAGGAATGGTTGGGAACATGAATACCACCTACACCTTGAATGCCTTCGATGATAACGGCAGCAACATCTTTGTTGATGGTATTGAGAAAAGCAGCTTCATCATTGAAAGGAAGAAAAACAATTTCATGTCCCGCATTGAAGGGCGCGACAATCTTTGGATTATCAGTGGCGGCTACCGCCCCAGACGTGCGACCGTGAAATGCTTTTTTAAAGGCAATCACTTTCTTCCGGCCATTCACAAATGAAGCTAGCTTTAATGCGTTTTCGTTTGCTTCAGCTCCTGAATTACAAAGAAACAACTGATGATTTGGATAGCCTGAAAGCTGCCCTAGTTTATCTGCGAGTTTTTCCTGCAACTCATTTTTGATGCTATTCGAATAAAAACTGATTTTATCCAACTGCGATTTGAGTGCTTCTACAAAATGAGGGTGATTATGCCCAATGGAAATCACGGCATGCCCACCATACAAGTCTAAATATTTTTTTCCCTCGTTATCCCACAGCCATGAGCCTTGCGCCTTTATAGGTTCGATGGGGAAGAGAGGGTAGACATCAAAGAGTTTCATTTTCTTAAAGCTAAAAGTTGAAAGCCAAAAGGCCAAAGTTGGTTATCTTACTTTTTTGATTAGGGAAATAAGCATGGCTTTAACCTCGTTAATTGATTGGTTTAAATTCTTGTAATCATACTCGTTAATATATTTAAGGTCAAATGAGAGCAAGATCAAATACTCTGTTTCGTGAGACGAGCCAAGCGAGATTTGCAAAAAGTTTGCAAAGTCTTTTTGAGTAAACTTACCAGAACCTTCGGCAATGTTGGTCGGAATGGAAACGGAAGCTCTTCGCAATTGACTAGTTATGCCGTATTGTTCTTCTTTTGGAAAAGATTTTGTAAGCTCATAGATGATCAGAGCATTTTCATGCGCCTTTTTCCAAACAATTAAGTCTTTAAAGTTTCTCATGCATCTTTATGCTTTTCGCTTTTTACTTTCAGCTTTCTACTTTAAAACACGCTTCCTTTTAATTTCAACCCTGCACTCTCTTCCAGCCCAAACATCAAATTCATATTCTGTATTGCCTGCCCGCTCGCTCCTTTTAGTAAATTATCCGTGGTTGAGTGGATGACAAGTTTGTCCCCAACCTTTTCCAAAAAGAGTAGACACTTATTGGTGTTTACCACTTGCTTCATGTCAATCATTTCATTAGCCACCTGTGTGAACGGATAACTAACGTAATAATCTTTAAACAATTTGTTTGCATCCTCTAAACTCAATTGACAATTGAGTACAGACGAAACAAAAATACCTCGTGTAAAATCTCCGCGCCACGGTACGAAGTTGATAGTATCCGAGAACTTTGGCTGCAGCGATTTTAAAGTTTGGTTGATTTCACCTAAGTGTTGATGAGTTAATGTCTTGTAGGCGGAGATGTTGTTCGCTCGCCACGTGAAGTGGGTAGTGTCTTGTAGTTTTTGCCCAGCACCCGTAGAGCCAGTAATGCCTGTGGTGTGGACTTCAGTGAGAAGCCCTGCCTTAGCCAACGGTAGCAGACCCAATTGAATGGTAGTCGCGAAGCAGCCGGGGTTGGCGATATTTCTTGCGGCTTTTATTTTATCACGCTGAAATTCGGGTAGGCCGTAAACAAACTCTCGTTCACCTACTTTTTCACCCATCCTGAAATCATTTCCTAAATCGATGATGCAAGTAGTTGAGGGATAAATATTTTCGGTCAATAGTTTTTTGCTTTCACCATGACTAAGACATAAAAACAACACGTCCACTGACTGGTTGTAATCTCCCGAAAATTTTAAATCCGTTTCACCAATCAAATCATGATGTACCGAAGTCAGTGGCTTGCCTGCCTGACTTCTACTCTGCACGAAAACCAATTCCGCATGGGGGTGATTCAATAATAGCCTTGTTGTTTCGCCACCGGTATAGCCCGCTCCGCCAATGATGCCTGCTTTGATTTTTCCGCTCATAGTTAGTTGCTTGTTGCTGGTTTCTTGTTGCTAGGAACCTGTAACTGGGAACCAGCAACCTGATGATAAATTGCCACCTGATTCCCAAAAATCTTCGTGAACCCTTTAACATCATCGCCTGTCCAGCCTAAGTTCATCTCGCCATATTTTCCAAACTTAGCCGACATCAAATCGAAAGGAGATTCAATGCCGTTAATTTGGTAGCGGTAGGGGGACAGCGTAATCGAAACTTCACCCGTTACATTTTCTTGTGAGTTTGTTAGAAATGCTTCGATGTTACGCATCACGGGGTCTAGATACTGACCTTCGTGCAACCAGTTGCCATAGAATTGTGCGAGTTGGTCTTTCCAACTCAATTGCCATTTGGTGAGTACGTGTTTCTCTAATGCGTGGTGCGCTTTGATGATGAGCACAGGCGCAGCTGCCTCAAATCCCACACGACCTTTGATGCCAATGATGGTATCACCCACATGAATGTCGCGGCCAATCCCGTAAGGGCCGGCAATGGATTGAAGGTATTGAATTGCTTCTGTCGGGTGGACGAATTTTTTTCCGTTGATAGAAAAGAGTTCACCTTTTTCAAAACCAATTCTTACTTCTTCGCTGTCTTGCTTGTTTACTTGCGTGGGCCACGCTTCTTCGGGCAGTTGCCCCATTGAATTGAGCGTTTCTTTGCCGCCAACACTCGTTCCCCAAATTCCTTTATTGATAGAGTACTGGGCTTTCTCGAAATTGAAAGACACGCCTTTCTTTTTCAAGTATTCAATTTCTTCTTCGCGGCTCAACCGCTTTTCGCGGATAGGAGTAATGATTTCTGCACCAGGCAACAGAATCTGAAAAATCATGTCGAACCGTACTTGGTCGTTGCCTGCGCCCGTGCTTCCATGCGCTACCGCATCGGCTCCAATTTCTTTGGCGTAGTTAGCCACTGCGAGTGCTTGCGACATCCGCTCCGCGCTTACGCTGAGCGGGTAGGTTGTATTTTTCAATACGTTACCATAAACCAAATACCGAATTACTTTTTCGTAATATGATTTGGTAGCATCAACCGTTTTGTGCGAGGCCATACCCAAATTTTTTGCGCGTGCTTCAATGGACTGCACTTCAGCTGCATCAAAGCCACCCGTGTTTACCGTAATGGAGTGAACTTCGTACCCCAAATCTTCCGATAAATATTTTGCGCAGTAGGAGGTGTCTAATCCGCCACTGAATGCTAATAGTACTTTTTTCATTTGCTAGTCATTAATTAATGGTTGAAAGTTGAAAGTGAAAAGTTGAAAGTATCAAGCTTTAAACTTTCGCTTGCGTTACCAGAAAAGCAAAAAACTCAATATTGAACTTTTTTTTTCATTGGAAGTATTTTCATTTTTCTTCTTCCATCCTTTCAGCAATACAAATTGCTTGAAACGCACCCAACGATCGAATACTTTATTGTCTTGGCGCAAATCCCTGCCCCAAAAATTTTCAGGCTTTGCTTCATGCTTTTTCTGTTCTTGCTCTTTTGCTTTCTCTACAGGGTCGTATAGCATTGCTGTGCACATACAGTTCTGACGATTTTTGCTCATCAAAATTTCGTAGTTCACGCAGCTCTGGCAACCTTTCCAAAACTGTTCATCGTTGGTCAATTGATTGTAAGTTACTGGTTCGTAACCTAAATCGGAATTGATTTTCATTACGGCCAAACCCGTGGTCAAGCCAAAGATTTTGGCGTCAGGGTATTTTTTCCGCGAAAGCTCGAAAACTTTACGTTTGATTTCGGTGGCTACTCCTGTTTTGCGGAAAGCAGGCGACACAATCAAGCCGCTATTGGCCACAAACTTTTCGTGCTCCCACGATTCGATGTAGCAAAAGCCTACCCAAGTACCTTCGGGCGTGAGGGCAATCACTGCTTTTCCTTCTTCCATCTTTTGTTGGATGTATTCGGGCGAGCGTTTGGCAATGCCAGTGCCGCGAGCTTTGGCCGATTCGGCCATCTCGGTAGTAATGGTTTCTGCGTAATGAATGTCAGCAGCCGTAGCTGCACGGACTATGATTTTTTCCAATTTTTAATATCTAGTAAAATGATAGAATTTAAACCTGCGAGAAAAACGCAATTACAAAATCACCTAGTGATTTTGGCTTACATCTGTTAGTAAAGATGTTGGTATCAGATTCTAATCCGCCTGTGCGGTCGCCTCGTAATAGTACAGGCTGTAGGGAGGAGTTGCGGCAATGCTGAGTGAGCATCGGCTGTCAGTTGATGACAGGCAGTAGGGTGGTTGATTAATTTTTCCAATTCTTGGCGAGCTTGTTTTTAGTTATGTAAAAGGCATTCAAAAAATGTTTTTGTAAAATTAATGCAATTAAAAACGAATATCTCAAGAATCAGTTCGATTTTTACAAAATTAATTTTGAGATAAGTTATTTTTAACTCGCAAAAGCAAATTAACCATTGGAGGAGTTTTTAGATCAATACGGATACTTCGCACTTTCGGTAGGCACTTTTTTCGAGGGCGAAACGGCCATCTTAATTGTATCTTCTTTAGTGCATAAAGGATTATTTCTATTTCCTGTCACAGTGCTTTCAGCCTTCGCTGGCTCTTTTGTAAGCGATTGGATATATTACTTTATTGGTCGGTTGAATGGGAAAGTTTTTTTATCAACTCGCCCAAAACTGCAAGCCAAGATGTTACCGCTTACCAGTTTTTTTGAACGCAACCGATACCAAATTCTATTTAGCTACCGATTTTTGTATGGCTTCCGAATCATCATTCCAATTATGATAGGAATGAGTGGATTACCCCCAAAGCGTTTTTTGCTATACAGTACAGTCACAGGACTTATTTGGGCGACAGCAGTAAGCACAGTTGGATATTGGGCTGGAAGAATTTTTAATTTAGACGCTAAAATTTTCCAAGACAACTTGTTGATCATTGTTATAGGTTTTGCTTCTCTTGGTTTGTTGATTGGGTTTTGCGTTAAGAAATTAACTTTTAAGGAAACGGTTGGTTGATCAATGTTGATTGATAAAAGACAGGCGTTTACCAACAATAAGTTGCTAGCCCAATGTTGGGAATTGAAAGTGAACTTCTAACTTATAACATTTAACCTATGACAATCGGCACACCCCTTACCACTTCTGCAATCAAAGTAATGATGCTCGGCTCAGGCGAGCTGGGCAAAGAAGTCGTCATTGAATTTCAGCGCTATGGCGTGGAGGTAATTGCAGTAGACCGCTACGACCATGCGCCAGCTATGCAAGTCGCTCATCGGTCATATACGATTTCTATGTTGGATGGTGTTGCGCTGCGGGCCGTTGTTGAAAAGGAAAAGCCCACTTACATCGTGCCCGAAGTGGAAGCTATTTCCACCGACACGTTGATTCAGTTGGAGAAAGAAGGCTTTCGCGTGATTCCCACAGCTACCGCAACTAAGCTAACCATGAACCGAGAAGGCATCCGCACATTGGCTGCAGAAACACTTCAACTGAAAACTTCGCCTTACCGATTTGCTGGAACGCTAGAGGAATTCAAATCAGCTATCCAAGCGATTGGCATTCCGTGCGTGGTGAAACCGATTATGAGTTCATCGGGCAAAGGCCAAAGCGTGGTGAAGTCTGCTGCCGATATTGAAAACGCCTGGCGCTACGGACAAGAAGGTGGGAGGAGCGGAGGTGGAAAAATGATTGTGGAAGGGTTTATTGATTTCGATTACGAGATCACCTTGCTAACTATTCGCCACAAAGAAGGAGTTTCGTTTTGCGAACCCATTGGTCACCGGCAAGAGCATGGCGACTATCAAGAATCTTGGCAGCCACACCCCATGTCAGCAAATGCATTGGAGGAAGCACAGTCCATCGCAAAGCAAGTAGTAGATGCACTCGGTGGTGCAGGTATTTTCGGTGTGGAGTTTTTTGTGAAAGGAGACGAAGTTTATTTTAGTGAACTTTCACCTCGCCCTCATGATACTGGAATGGTAACGATGATCTCACAAGATTTATCAGAGTTTGCTTTGCACGTTCGTGCGATTTTGGGGTTGCCGATTCCAGTCATTCGTCAACTTGGCCCTTCGGCTTCGTCTGTTATTTTGGTGAAAGGCCAATCCAAAAATATTTCTTACGCTGGATTGGAAGAAGCGTTGGCTAAACCTGACACGCAATTGCGATTATTCGGTAAGCCCGAGGTGAATGGCGAACGAAGGATGGGTGTTTGCTTAGCAAAAGCCGAAACGATTGATGAGGCGAGGAGGAGGGCGAACGAAGCGGCTGGGAAGATTAAATTCAAATTATCATGAAACACTTGTCAAATCTGGTGTTGTTTTTATTTGCGCTTAATTATTCAGTTCTCGCTCAGCCTAAGGTTAAATCTTGCTCTATAAATCTTGCTCTATAAATCTTGATGGTAATTTTGTTGAGATCAGTATTCCAAAAAAGTATAACGGAAATTTCTAACCTTGTAGGTGTCAGACGCCTAAGAAAACCCACAACTTATTTCGATAAAGAGAAAAGCGAATTGATATTGCCTCCCGTTGCAATTAGATTAGCTACCATCTCTCCAAGCGCTGGACCATGTTTAAATCCGTGACCCGATCCGCCTCCTAAAATCAAGACACGATCATTTTCGGGATGCGAACCAAAAACAAAATTTCCATCGGGTGAATTTTCATATGGGCAAACCCGATTTTCAAGTAAAGGCGAACTACCGAGAGACCGAAACCGATGGCCAATAAATTTTCGAGCTTCGGTTAATACTGTTGGGTTAATGATGTGTTCGCCTTGTGTAGGATCAAATGCCTCGCCCCGTTTGTCTACTCCAATCTTAAAACCTCTTGCAGCATTGCCAGGAATCCCATAGTAAAAATCGTTTCCGTCTAAGTCGATCCAGGCGGGTAGTTGATCAAACGCAGCTGCTTTTTCTTTTGGCACGCCAAAGTAATATGCCTCTTGTTTAGAGCACGTAATTTTCGCGCTAAGCAAAGATGGAAACAACTCTGGCAGCCAAGAGCCACAAGCGAATAGTTGTAGATCGCTCTGGAAGATAGTTCCATTTGATAGCAGCAAGCCCGATGCATAGTCACTTGCCGAATGCTGAGGCTTAACGAATGCGTTAATGAACATGCCGCCTTCAGCAACAAAAGCTTCTTTAACAGCTTGGCAGCTTTCACGTGCTTTCAAGTAACCGCCAAACGGATCGAGCCATGCATGGTGTAAATCGTTAGTTTGAATGACCGAATACCGTTTTTCTATTTCTGCTGTGGTTAAGTACTCGTAATCCATTTTATGTTTGGCAGCAAACGGAATCGAGTCATCCACGATGGGATTTTTTTCTTGGTAGCAGAACCAGATTACTCCCGAATTATAAAATAATTTTTTGCCCCATCGTTGTTGATTTTCTTTCCATAGCTCCAGTGCGCGAACGTTCAAGTCGAAGTAAAAACCATTGCTTCCATAGGTAGAACGGATCACCCGGGTTTCATCGCCCGAGCTACTGCGCGAGTTGCCTGCGCCCCATGTATCAATCAAAGTTACTTTGTAGCCAGCCCTTAGCAGATAGAGGGCAGACCATCCTCCAAAAGCGCCAGCTCCAACTATTGCGATGCGAGAGCCCTTGGGTAAACTTGCAATTTTGTAATGGCTATCGTTACTTCGAGCATCGGGAGCGAACGTATTTATGTTTGGCTTCATTGAATTTTGTAATAATAGCAAATTTAACCAGTTGCCTGTGAAACTAAAGTACCCTATCAATTTGCACAAGGGATCAACTTTTTTGGTTGTTAGTGGCCTGATGTTTTTCTACGACAATTATTCTATTGCTAGTTGGCTTTACTTGGCCCTGCATGGAAGCTACGGATTAATGTGGCTGTTAAAAGACAACATGTTTCCCGATCGGCAATGGGAGCAGCGCGTATCAATTGGTTACGGTCTGTTTGTTTTTGTTGTGCTTGCCTTGTATTGGCTTGCGCCTTTTATGTTGGTTAGTCAATTTAGAGAGCCTTCTTCCATAGCAATGGCAACAGCTGTATCATTAAATTGCATAGGCGTTATGCTTCACTTTGGCAGCGATGCGCAAAAATATTTTACGTTAAAGTATAAGCAAGGCTTAATCACCGAAGGTTTTTTTAAAAGAACAAGAAATATAAATTATTTGGGCGAGTTGATGATTTACGTTGGCTTTGCTTTACTCTCCGCAAGTTGGGTCGGCTTTATTGGCATTACTCTATTTTTTGTAGGTGCGTTTATCCCCAATATGATTAAGAAAGATAAGTCGTTGGCTAGGTACTCAGATTTCAATAACTATAAACAGACATCGGGTTTACTTTTGCCAAAGATTAGCTTGACAAAATCCACTCCTTCCACTCTACAATAATGGTAACGGTGAGTATGGCGAACATGGCAACGGAAATAAGTTGATGTACCCATTCCGCAAAAGGTTTCTTACGGCTGGCAACGATCAAAAGTATAATAGGTAAAACTAATTTTGCCACTTGAGTTTCAATTTCTATTCCTCTTACTAAGACGGCATCGAGTATGGAGAGGAGTGGCAACACACTACCAAAGGCAAATATCTTTCGGTAGTTTTCAACATAAAATTCTTTTAAGTCGATGATCCCCTCTTGCAACCCAAAAGGAAATAGTAGCCGCGCCATCACAAAGAGCATAACTGGGTAAATCATGATAAATAAAAATAGAGGCAAACTCCAAGCGCCAAAGCTCCGTAAATCATATGTTGCCCACCAATCTTGAACATGTAGTATTAGTACCACCCATACCCAAAGTGCGTGTGGCCAATACATTTTTACGCGTTTGCTCTGATGAATGAGATCGGCAATACCTGTAAGTATTTGTGTAATGCCAAGGCCTAAGATGATGGAGATAAGAACCGTTATGTATTCGAAGGAAGAAATCATTGTTCGCGCATCAATTAAGATACTAGTATAGGTATTTTTTTTTATGCTCAATTACCTTATAAAAAGTAGCGAGGAAAAATATAGATTTTGATTTAGGCTCTTTAGAAAGACACTTAGTGGAAAAATAAAGGCGTCTGACGGCTTTATGCGAACGATAACAGCCGTCTGACGCCTAAGTATTTAGGTCTAGTATCTTATGTCTTACGCCTAGCTACTAATGTCTAATGTACAATCACCACTTTCTTTCTCACCATCTCGCCATCGGTTTTGATTTCTACAATGTATAAACCGGCAGCGAGGCCATTAGTGCCAATGGTTTTGCTGTTTGCTCCCGCAGGTAGTGTGCCGCCTTCAATGGTTTTGCCCATCTGATCGTACAATCTAATGTTGGCATCTACACCCAGTGCCTTCGGCAACTCGATTGTAAACTCTTGGTTGGCAGGGTTGGGGTAGAGGTTGATTCTCTCTGAATTGAGGGGTTCGATGGCTGTTACCAGAGTAGGCAGCGGGTAATCGCTGGGAACATCCGTTGGCAGTTTACCCGGATTCAGCTCTGCTTGGTATACTTCTTTGGTTACTTCATTTTGTAAGAAAAGAACGACAGAGAAATTTGAACTGTAGAATTGTGTTGGGTTCAAATCGTGAGTTCCGAGGTCAATATCTGTACCAGGTGTACTAAATGTACCGCTCGCGAATTTTATACCAACTGCATTTGGCACGAACCTTTTGAGTACGTATTGTAGCGTATCTTCATCGGTATTTATCTTACCTCCATTTGGGTAATTCCATGGCCCAGTGCCTGTATTGTCAATCATAGTTTCTAGAATACCAATGAACAACCTGGTTTCGTCTGGCAAGGCAATATTAGGCTTAACCTTTACGGTGATGGTTTTGCGATCTGCGCTTACAGTAGAACTTGAAAAATCCGCTCGGGCAAGTTGAAGGGTTTGTAAGTTATATGCTTTCTGACCCCAATTTCCGAACAGGTCTCGTTCGGCTAGAGGCACATTGGCATCTGCAAATTGAGGCGAGTGTAAACCATCTAAGAAAGCATATGGAACTTTAGAAATATTGTAGAACAATGCCCTCGAACTCGGATCGGCAGGGTTATCTAAGTTGAAGGGATCTTTTCCACTAAAGCCAATATGGTAATTTACATTTACAACTTGCGTGCTATTGATGTTAGTTTTATTGAATTTTCGAATTGCCTTGGCATCGTTATCTAAGTCTGTTTTCAAGTTGGCATTTCCGTTGGCATCGGTTGTTTTGAAATTCTCAAACAAGATGGTTCTCGTTCGGCTACCAACTCGAATGTTGTCAATGGTGATTCCGCCCCCGGTTAAAGCGGGAAGTGAAGTGCTCGCCCCCAATGCAAATCGAATCAATACTCTCTTATTAGGACCTAAACCAGAAACATCAAGTTGATGGCGTGGTTGTATGTCACCAGTAGTGCCCGTCCAGCCATAGCCCGAAGTGTTGAATGGGATAGAGGCAATACCACTTTGCCCTGCATCTTTATACCAATCAAGACCAGACGAAAGGCCGCCTGTAAAGTCACCTAGCGTGGCCCATGTTTTCGTTGCGCTGATGATGTTATTGTCGGTATCTGCATTGATGGAGTACTGAACTACCAAGCCCTCACTCGGATTTACCTTTACGTTAGTATTGAACGAGATCATCGGGCGCTGCACCGTTGATAAATCTAAACAAGCAGAGTACAAAGCAGATTTCTCTCCATCGTTGTATGGAGTTGCGGTAGCCCAGTTTTTATTTGTTGAGCTGTAATTCCAACTCGAATTGCCACCAGATTTTGGTGTGGTACCACTCAAATCTAAAGCGAGCCAACCGCCATTTGTATCGAATTTCTCTTCAAAGGCATTAATGATTGTGCTGGCAGAGATGATCGGGAGTTGGGCTAGTTGTTGTGTAATTGAACTCTGGCAACCAACATCGGTAATAGTTGATAACCTTACCGAATAAAAACCTGGGTTAGCTGCATTGTATTTAGTAGTAGCAGTTGGGCTGCTAAAAGCTGAAGAACTAACCTTTGGTTGTGGCTGATTGGTTGCAAAATTAGAAACATCAAAATCCCATGATAAATTGGAGATTGAAGAGTTGCCACCCGCACTAGGCATACCTGAGGTAGATGCATCAAACCGTATATCATCAGTTACACAATTACCTTTAAAAGTAAATTTCGGAATCGGTATTTCTCCCACTAAAACATTTTGAATCAATGAGGCTGTTACTTTGCTTGCAATGTTAGCAGACGGTATTGATGTACATCCGAAGTTGGAAACAATCGTCAATGAAACCGGATAAGTAGACGATACGACAAATGTGTGATTTGCTGTCGGTAATGTAGGCGATGTATAATCATTGAAATTACCTGAATTTGGATCGCCAAAATTCCACGTATAACTCTTTACGGAAGTAACTGGAATAGGCAACCCACCAAGCGTTGAAGTGGAGGCATCAAAATCAATTTGATTGTTTACGCAAATCGCAGAGTTGGTAGAAGCGTTTACCCCTGCGCTTGTTTGGGTAAATCTTGCAACCGGATTTGGTGCAATTTGTATGTAAAATTTACCAACGCCTGCTATTGGAGAATTGTCATCCTGATACGTATACTCTACTCGAATGGTCTTGTTTCCATTTTTTAGAATTGCATCAGCATTTTTAGGGCTAAATGTTGCTATTCCATTTAAGCCATCCGTAAACCCGCTTATGGGCACTAACGGAGTATTAGTTAAATCACTATCATCAAATAATTTGAATGTACCCGTGCTTCCAGCAAGTGCTTGCGGATAACCCTTAAGTTGAAAGTCTGCACCAAATTCACAGTAAACATAAATAGGGTTATTACCTGTGGCGATAATAGAAGATTGATTTGTAGCTTGAATTACTGGTATTGGAGGAACAAACAATTCTACTTGCTGTACCAGTGGCTGAAACAATGTGAAATCTGCCGAACTTCTAAAGCGACCAATAAAATTGATTAACCCTAAAGAACCTCCCGTGTAGTAGTCTTGCTGTCCCACGCCTGTTACTAAGGGGTCTCTTGGCGTTAGTTCCTTAAAGTATTCATACGGGTCTGTATTGATGGCTCCGAACGACTCCGTGACTACGTTTAATAGGTGAGAATAATCCCAGGTATAATTCTTGAAATATCTGTCATAAGGGACATTTGTGAAAGGATTATCATCAGGTGCCGGAGGTGTACTACCCGTTAACAATTTATCCAATTGTTTAGCCCACTCGGTTCCATGGATAATTTGATCTGTAGGTTTTCCCGTACCCCTTGGTGTTGCTTCAAGCGGAATGCGCGCAATCAATGAGTCCATCTGATAACCTGCTATCTCATTAAAATTAAATGGTTTGTCTGGTCCAATTGCGTTTGCAATGCCCGATGCTGTTCCTGCACGGGTTTGAACGTCAATGGGTGCATTGTATTTGTCGTTTCTCAAACCAATTTTTGTAATATGATCTGGATTTGAGCTAGGGGTGATGGTGTTGGTATTTGTTAGCTTAGGCAGTATGGACCTGTGATCATAAACCGTATAATTCTCTTCTTGACTAAGCGGGCAGCCGTTTTGATTGCTATGATCCATCGTTATTTTAAACGATGTATTCTTACTTACCGATGTTAAGCTCAACAAATCATCTGTAACTCCATTGCCAGAAAACCTGCTGGCATTGTAGTCATTATACTGCGTTATGGTAGGAATAAGCTGAATAGTATTCTGAGTGTTGACTGATGAAACAGGTGCTGTGTTACTATTAAAATTGTCGGGAATATTGGTTACGACTCCGCTAAGATTTAAACCCGTACCTGATGCCAAATGTGGTGCATTGAAGGTTGTATAAGAGTTTGTGAAACTGGGTGGTGCAATACTTAATGGGCTAATTTTTGCCAATACTTGCTGAACACCAACATCTGGCAATCCATTGCCAAAAAAGCGTGTAATATTTTTACTGCTTCCGGTTGGATCATTTGCTTTTACCTTTAAGTTAGAAATGATAATCTGATCTAAACTTCCTGCTCCTGTATTGGTAAAAGTGATACTTAACAGTGTACTATTAATAAAATCAAGAGACGCAGCTGGAGTAGAAAAATCCGAACCTATTAGCTTTACTGTAGTAGGGTAAGATGATGGAATCGGTACGGCAGGCACTTCAAATTCGTAACCTGTTGGCAATAGGATGTTTACAGTTTGAGCTCCTATTCCCCAATTGTTTGCCGAAGTTTCTGATAAAATAATTGGTTCAGAAAGTGTTGTAAAGATACCGGGACATATCTGATAGACGGGAATTCCGTTACCTGCCGGATAGCTAAAACTAAATGTTGGGCCAGGCGTATTTTGTGCGAATGATGGGCTAGCTCCATACGGTAAGGATTTATAAGTTGGGGTGGCATCATTTTCGGCATAAATCCAAACATCATAGTCTACTCCCGCTACATATGAGCCTGAACCATTTGCGATGGCGGTAAAAAATTGATACTCAGGTGCTAGTTTATCGATAGCTACCGAACCACTTGAAACTACCGCACTTGGCACAGCAAAGGTCGCAGGGTTGTTTATGTTCGCTGAGGTTGGTTTCTGCGTAACCGAGTTGTACATTGATTTATCTAAAACGAGATAGTACGCTTTGCCTTTTTGATCAAAGGAAGCATTGAGCGAAGCAATTTTACTGGTTACATTATACTGTGAATTTTTAGTGTCAATCATCTTAGGCGGATAATTGCTCACAATCTTAAAATACATTTCTGCATTGGAAGAAATGCCGCCAAACAAATTGAGTTGGTCATCGGAAATTCCAGTGCCTGAGCCCCCGCCTGAATTGGCGGTAGGGTTGTAAGAACCCTTATCGATGGTTACGTAATAAACGTGATCTGCTTGAAGAACTGTGCCCGTAGGTATTTTGAACCGAAGAGATGGAACTGTAAACGAAGAATAATTTATTTGGGGAGGTGGCGGTATTGAAACATAGTTTCCATTTATAGCGGTCAAATTTGCAACAAGACTATTGTTCGCTGTCTTATCATAAAGTTTCGCCTTTCCATCAAAGGTCAACACATTTACGCTAAAGGTTAATGCAATTTCGGTAATTCCCGGATCAACATTTAGTTGGCCAACAAACGGAACGCAATCTTTACCAACAAGGGTTGGCGGATTGGTAGAAGCAAAACCATATTGATTGCCAACTAAATCTGTTTTGGCACTTCCTTTTGTAATTGAGATAGTTTCATCATTTTCACCAAGATCTTTTAACTGAGGTTTTATTTTTGGAATAGTGCTATTTGCTGTAGGGCTAATGTTTACGGATAGTGTATAAGTTCGCGTTCCTGTTGGGTTACCAGAAACAGCATAGAGTGGCCTATTAGTAGGAAAGGTGATTCTAACCAAATCGAAATCATTTGGATTGGTGCCTGGCTTTGACCGTTCTTGCGCAATCGTAGCCCCCAAACTTGTTACAGGAATACCATTTTCATTTACTGAGAAGCCAGTAAATGCGGTATACGATGATGTTTTATAAGGTACATCAAAAGAAAAAACTAAAGAGTTAAGTGATGGCTCATTTGCTGGTGTCGTTGTGAAATAATCAGCAGTTACATCTACCCCAAATATGGTAGAAGTCTGTCCACCTTTTAAGTTGGGGGCAGTTGTTACTCCACTTTTGTTTAAGATAGCACCAACATTTATCACATCAACCCGATTGCTAATGCCGTTTAGTGTTGCCCCAGTGGTTGATTCTTTGGCTGTAATAGTCAACGTGCCAAGTGCGGCCTTGGTGTACGTCATCCCGGTTAGATTGAGAACACCATTAACAAAAGTTGCCGTTGTTGATGGAAGCGCATTAGCGGTAATGGTCAGGTTGCTATAGCTGAAGTTTGCGTCAAGAAGCCCATTTACATCGCGCGCTTGTACTACACCAGTGTTGCTATTAGTGCTGACATTAATAACTTCGTTTACGCCAGCATAATTTGAGGGTTGAGTTGTAAAACCCAAACTCGTAGCAACTACATCTATCTTACCTACTGAGCCAGGTGCAACAGGTTGTGTTTGCCCACCAACAAAAGGCGGAAGATTTCCGACAATTCCAATACCTGAGTTGGCAGGGTTGCCATTAAAGAAACTCGAACCAACACCGGTGCTGGCTGCGATCAATTGAATTTGAATATCATCTTGATCGGTTACTTCAGGAGCGGTGCTTCTGAAGCTTACTCGTATGCTCAGTTCGGCTATTCCATTTTCGGGTGCTGTAAGAAGTGGACTGCCCGTCCAAACAAAATCATAAAAAGGAGTGGCTGAGGTGATGGCTCCAATGGCTGTTACATCTATTTCGGTACCCGATATTTCTGATCCATTTCCATAAAGTGCAATCCGTCTTAGGTTTGATGGATTTGTAATACGAAGCGTAAAGGAAGTAAGCCGCGTAGGGGCGCCATCGTTGTCGTCATTTACTAGACCATCGCCAGAATCAGTATTTGTATTAAGCGGCTTGCCTCCGTAGGTAAAACCAGCACCTCTGCTACCATCTACCAATAAAGCTCGCACCAATTCATAGCTGGTAGCTGAGTTTTGAATATTGGTAGGCTCTTGAAACGATACATAAGGGATTGTAGCTGGAGTTGTAAAAGTCGGATCGCCCACCAGCGATGATTCGAATGAGGAAATCAATCTGATCTCGGGCGTAAATGGATCAGGAAAAGCAACGCTGCTGATGCCCCCGGCAATCATGGTAAGTGTTACATCATTACCATTGGTTCCGGTTGTGAACTTAAAATCGGATGGAAAATTGAAGACCCCTGCCGCGAAATTGCTTCCAATAACTGCCGGAGTGCTAGTCATGGTAGCACTGGATGCATTGGATAATGCAGTGATCGCTGATGAAAAGCCTAAATCACGGTTTCCGTTTATATCGCGTGCTTGCGCCACTACTGCCAACGGACTATTTAAAGAGGCAGTAGCCGTGGCGGGGCCAACCGGATCGATCGGAGTTGTAAAATCAATTTTAGTAGCCGTTACATCAACCACATTTTTACCATTACCTGATGATGCTTTTTCACCAGAGACAATGTTCGTACTATTAGCAGCCAACCCAATATTGCCTGCCAATACTTCAAAGTCAAATTGCTTTCCGTCAATTGTAATCGGATAATTTTCGGTACCAGCCATGTTGGCTTTTAAGTAAATCTTGAGTGTGTATGTTTTACTTACGGCACTACTATTGTCTGGCACATAACCCAGCGTTAAAACATTAGCAGGGCTTGTAGGAATTCCAGTGAACTCGATTGTGTTGGCAGTAATGGTAGTAGCTGCAATACTTGCTGCTCCGCTCCATAACTCAGCCCCAGCAATTGCTTGCGACCAATCTGCTATTTGATTGCTGCCTAAAACTGTTGGTGTAATTTTTAAACTAGAAAGTAATGTTGGCAAACCATCATCGGCAACGGGTGCAGCACCGAAATCATCTTTTATATCAAAATTAAACACAGATACTGCACCTAAGCTGGTGGTTGCTAGGGACGAAATGGTAGGCAGAGCAGTGATGCCATTTGCAATGCGTGTAGATTGCGCGGCTTGAATCACCACGCCAGATTGTGTTGCACTTGTAACGGCACCACCGATTTCATTTACAGGGGCAGCTATTGTTACAGTAACGCCTACTGGCGAGCTGGTTGTTTGAAACTGTTGATTTGCAGGGAAATTAATTAAGCCTGCAGCAGGTGATACAAAAATTGGATTTGTTCCTCCTGGGTTCATCAAGATGCTTCCATTGTTGGCGACAGAAACGGTGCCGGGGGCACCATAATTTAAGTCACGGTTTCCATTTGCATCCGTAACTTCAAGCTGTGGTGTGGTTTGTTGTAAGCTAATATCTTTAGCCGGCAATAAAGGTGAAGTTAAGTTTGTTATAAAGCGCAGTTGTGTTCCATACACCCTAATTTCATTTTGCGATAAAGTCGAAGCCTGACTTTGTGCTGGTGCAAGCGCGCTGCTAAACGAGGTAGTTACAAAATTGCTTGCCGTGTTGTTTACAGCAAAGGTTAGATTTTTAAGGTCTAGCGTGGTAGGAATTGCCGTTGTTGGCTTTAAGAATATGCTAAGTGTATAGGTTTTTCCTACGGCACCTTCTGCAACGTGTCCTAAACTTCCATTCGAGTTAGTAATTCCTGCGAAAGTAATTGTTGAAGATGTAAACGCAGCGGGCGATCCTACGATATCCAATGTCATCGAATTAACACCATCACTTAATCTGGCTCCTTGTATAACCTGACTCCAGTTTGTTATTGTAGAGCCGTTAGTTGGTCCTTGAACAATTACAATCTGCGATATCCGTGTATCAGCACCATCGCCTACATTAGCTGCACCATCGTCAATCACTTTAAAGTCAAAAACAGGAACGGCTGTTGCAGTGTTGGCAATTGAATTAATTGATGAATTGTTAAGCGTACCAGCTGTAATAGTGGTTAGGTTAGAGTACCTAACTGTAATTGGATTACAAGCTACA
>JAAFHY010000063.1 GCA_013298505.1 Cytophagales bacterium | reverse complement strand
TACTCCTCGCTCCTCGCACACATCCACGCGGCTGCGGGGTGCCACTCCTATCCCGGGCCGGGCTGCTTTCAAAAAGCTTGTGTCTCGCATCGTGCCCCGAATAGGCTAAGTGAGCTAAGTACTTACGACTGGATAAACGATTCGTTAGAGTCGTTACAAATAAAAATCCGCTACTCAAAAACTCGATTCGATTTCGGCACGTTTTGTTTTCTTCAACCCATAAACCACAAACACAATCCCAACCACAATAAACGGAATGCTCAACAACTGCCCCACATCAAGCAGCATTTGTTCTTCAAAGGGCACTTGCCGCTCTTTTACAAACTCAATAAAAAATCGGGCGATAAATATCAATGAAATGGATAGGCCAAAAAAGAAACCGTTTTGCAGTCTTGGGCGCTTCGTTTTGTACAAGTAAAAAGTCAGCACGAAAATAAAGAGATAAGCAACCGCTTCATACAACTGCGCAGGATGTCGCGGTAAGTTATCCTCTTGCACAAAAACAAAAGCCCATGGCACGTTGGTAGGGAATCCAACTATTTCAGAATTCATCAAATTACCCAGACGGATAAAGCAACCTCCTAAGGCCGCGACCACGCCAATCAAATCAACCGTATTGAGGATAGACTCTTTTGTTTTTATGGAATACAAAATTAATGACGTAATAAGTCCAACTGCACCTCCATGGCTCGCTAAACCGAGATAGCCAGTAAATTGGTATCCACCGCTTTGTGTTTGTTGAATTGGGAACAACAGTTCCAACGGGTGATTGAAGTAATACGAGGGGTCGTAAAATAAACAATGGCCTAACCTTGCACCAATAAAAATCCCGATAACCCCATAAATCGTAAGCGTGTCCAATTTTTCTAACGATATGTTTTCGTTCTTGAAAATCCATCTCAAAATGAAAACACACAACAGTAATCCACCCATGAAAAATATACCATAGTATCTCAATGAAAAGCCCATGATGTTGATCATTTCAGGGTTAACATTCCAATGAATGAAATTCAATTCCATAAGCAAGTATAAGTAGTATTAAGTATCAGCCGGCCTGACAACAGATGGTTATCACTGCAAACACGATGGCGTTAATAAAGTATTGATGGAATTTGTTTACGCTTGCATCCTCGGCTCGATCAATTAGTAACAATATCTCTGCTGTATCAATCGCTGTCATCGAATTGACTAATCGAAACTGTTGCCATGCTGGTTTAAGATTGTTTAAGTTCATGAGTCTGACTTTTAAATTTAGCTTTAAGTTCTTCCCTCACACGGTTCAGTCGTGTGCTTACGTTGGTAGCTGTGAGATCCAAAATTTGAGAAATTTCTTTATTCTTATGACCTTCCAGATAAAGAATGACAATCGCTTTATCCAAATCCTTTAACGATTGAATAACGATGTGGAGAAGTTCCATGTCACCATCTGCCCCTACCACCGAAACAGATTCTTCTGACCGACCCATTGACTCAGTCGCTATCGCTCTTTTTTCTTTTCTAATTTTTGTTATTAATGTATTGAGGGCTACTCTATAAATCCACGTACCGACTTTAGACTCACCCCGAAAACTTTCAAAAGATTTCCACAACTGTAGCACAACATCTTGAAACGCATCCTTTTGATCCTCTGCGCTAGGATAGTAAGCTCTACATAGACTCGTAATGGTTCCACGATTGGCTTCGATAATCCGAGTAAAGTTTCGCTTTTTCTGTTCCAATTTAATTGAGGTCTTTAGTCGGTTAGTCGTTCAATTTAAATAATTGTCACATACTACTCGAAATTTCATTTCAGATATAGTCATTCTATAAAGTCTCATTTTAGTTTTCTACGAAAACCAACTACGGCCTCATAGGTATCAGCAAATTCTTACTCCAGAGCCACAATAAAATTAGGTTTTAGTTTGACATGATTACGACATATCTTGCATATACTCAAAACTCTGATGTGTAAGTCTTCGTATATTTAAGCACATAAATAAACTAATGAAAAGTCTAATCTTCTCTCTACTTACTGTAACAGCCTCGTTCGTACTTGTATCTTGCAACGCACAAACAGGCAAAAAACAAGGCGATTTAAAAATGAGTTTAACCCCTCCAGCTGGCAAGGCCGTTGCAGCTTTTGCTGAAGGTTGCTTTTGGTGCTCAGAACATATTTTCGAAGCCGTTGAAGGTGTTGATGAAGCGATATCAGGCTATGCAGGAGGAAATACAATCAACCCAACCTATGAACTCGTAAACACTGAAACGACTGGTCATGCTGAAACAGTTTTGGTGTATTACGATCCTAAAAAAGTGAGTTACGCAGAATTGCTGAATGTCTTCTTCACATCACAGGATCCAACCACTCCCGATCAGCAAGGACCTGATCGTGGAAACTCATATCGCTCGATTATTTTTTACAGCACACCTGAAGAAAAAGAATTTGCAGAAAAAGCAAAGACAGCTTACGCTCCATCATTCAAAAGGCCAATCGTATCTGAAATTAAACCACTACTAGCGTTCTACAAAGCGGAAGAATACCATCAAAATTATATTGAGCATAATCCGTATAGCCCGTATGTAATGGGGGTCTCTATTCCTCGATATGAATTGTTTAAGAAGAAGTATAAAGGGAAACTTAAGTAGGTGGCTTTAGTAATAAAAATTACCTAGTATCGAAAACCTAAAAATTAATAAAGAAAATTCTATGCGATATATAGATTGGAATTTTCTTTTCATCAGTTAGAACGTCAGATTTTCTATCCTTACGTATAGTCTAGGTTTATCACAAAAATCATCTCCCAAAATCATCTTGCACCCGCACAATATCGTTTTCGTCAGAAGGATTGATAGAATCGGTATGGCGCCATATTTCCACAATCATTCCCCAGCCTTCTGGCAAACCAACCAATCTATGCCGTTGCCCTTGTTTTAGTTGAATGATCTCTCCCACTACAAATTTATGTAGTGGCCCTTCTGCATCTGTTTCGCTGGTCACCACTCCCGCCACACCAGCCGCTAACTTCCATATCTCTGCGCGCCTGTGATGGTATTGCCATGACAGCCGCTGGCCGGGTGCAACCATCAAAATTTTGGGGCTCAGTTTTCCTGAAATCGTTAAGTCTTCTTTT
Organism: Cytophagales bacterium; assembly: GCA_013298505.1. Lineage (GTDB taxonomy): Bacteria > Bacteroidota > Bacteroidia > Cytophagales > Cyclobacteriaceae > ELB16-189. The sequence continues at coordinate 17,095 of JAAFHY010000063.1, read as the reverse complement.
TTAAGGTGAGGAAAATAAAGTTGAATAAATCGGTCTGCCAATGATTCTTCTATCACAAAGAATCCACCCCAAGGGCGAGAGAAATCTTTTGAGGCAATGATCAACTCCACTTCATTTAAATACTTTTCTACCGACTTCATCACCTCTTCTTTCGAGGCCGACTTCGACCAATTAATATTTATCATATCTTATCTTAATTTTATTTTATTTTATTTAAATCTTACAGGTATAAATGGTTTAGAAATAAAAACAAGTCAGATTGTATTTAATTGCTTTGTTATTTGATACCCGTTTTAGTTTCTTTTCTTAAAACACCTACCCAATGCTGATAACCCAACACATTGAGGTGTAACCCATCGGTGGTGAACTTGGCATCCATTTGCCCGCTTGTATTTAAAAAGTAAGTGTGCAAATCAACAAACGTAAACTTCATTTTATTGGCATAACGCTGAAGCTGTGCATTGATAGTAACAATACTGGCAGCTTTTCCTTTAAAATTGGGTATAAAATTCTTAACACCTTCGTTAGTAGGCAGAATACTTTGCACAAAAATTTCTGTTGTGGGCGAGCCAGATTTCAATCTCCTCACAATGGTGAATAAATTTTCTAAAATAACTTCATCGGGTGTATTGCGTGAAAGATCATTAATGCCAATGAGCAAAAATATCTTAGCCGGTTTCCGTTTTATGATGTCATCTAACCGATTAAGAACACCAAAAGTCACGTCACCCGATATCCCTCTGTTAACTACAGTTGAGTCTTTCAATAACTTTTTCCAATCTCCACCTTCGGTAATGCTGTTTCCTATCATAATGATTTTACCGCTCACAATGGGCTGCTTCTTAAACTCAGCAAGTCGCTTTGTATAGTGTTCTGGTAAATTGGGCAGTGTATCGTAGCTCCTTTTTTGCGCAATAGAAGTTAGTTGCAATAACCAAACGAAAGCAATTATTAAAATCAAGGGTATACTAGTACTCTTCATAGGTGTATAGGATTACTGTATTTGAACTGGCCGAAAGTAAACTTTTTTAATTTTAGCCCAATGAAAAGTTGAAACGAAAACATAAGTTAATATTTGAATCCAATAAGGTAATAAGCGGATATTTTGTTGAGCTAAACAATATGTCATGGTCGATTGCCAGTATTAACTAAATGCATCAAATGCTGTTTTGGCCATTAAAATCAGCCTGACACCAAAAACAATTAGGCAAATACCTACTAATACATTCATAATCATTAAAAAGCGGTGAGTGATTAACGCTCGTAGCTTATCTGCCAAAAATGCCTTTACCAAGTCGGTGGCTAAAACAGTAATAAGCAACGAAGAGAAAAAAATAAGCAGTTCATAGCCTTTTGTATAGCCCATATCTACGGTGGCCACACTCAGCGTACCGATCCAAAAAATAAGCACCATGGGCGATACTCCGTTGATAATAAACCCCTTTATGAAATACTTTATAGATCGTGTTTCATTTGCAGTCTTTACCGTTATAGCAAGTGCCTTTCTACTTTTAATAAACAAATGATAGAGACCAAAGAGTATTAATATTGCCCCGCCTACGTAGGCCATGTTGCTTCTAAACTTATCATCATTTAAAAATTGAAATAAACCCAAATAGCAAATAGCCACATAAACCGTATCGCTAAATGAAACGCCCAGCGATACCAGTGCGCCTCGCCAAAAGCCTCGCTCAATACTGGTTTGAATGATCGTAAAAAAAACAGGCCCGATTAGAAACGCGAGAATAACGCCAAACTTTACACCATTAAAAACAATTTCCATCAGTAGCCTATTAAGCAATAAAATTTTTCCATTCTTCCAATTGGGCATTCTTCATTACTCGAGGAAATTTATTTTGTCCACCCACCTTCCCTTTCGATTCCATCCAGTCGTAAAACTTGTGCAACGGCAAGACTTCAACAAAAATTTCTTTTAAGGCCGCGCTCCGCTCCACTGCATAATCATCATTTAAATCTTTAAGATAAAAGTCGATACGCTCTTTCAAAATCTTCTTATCGACTTTGTCGTCTGTACCCACATACCATTGGTGCGCAAATAAAGTGTCGTGTGGAATTCCGGCCACGGTAAATTCTTTGATCTCAATATTCAACTCGTTTGAAACTAGTTCGAGTGCTTTGTTCATATTGTCTACCGAAAGATGCTCGCCACACAAGCTTAAAAAGTGTTTGGTACGCCCTGTGATAACAATCTCTGAATCTTCGATAGAAGTAAATTTGATAACATCGCCAATCAGATATCGCCACGCACCAGCACAACTAGAGAGCAAGAGAGCGTATTCTTTTCCTTCTTCTACATCATCAATTAACACAGCATCGGCTTCGGGTTTTATATCCCCAGAAGGGAAAAAATTTTTATCTTCAAAGGGAATAAACTCATAAAATATTCCATTGTTCAACACCAGCTTCATCGACTTATGTTTTGGCACGGCTTGGTAAGCAATGAATCCCTCTGAGGCGAGATAGGTTTCTATAAAGTAAATCGGGCGGCCCATCAGTTTTTCAAGGCCTTTGCGGTATGGATCAATCGAAACACCCCCGTGCACATATACCAACAAGTTGGGCCACAGCTCGTGGATGTGCTGTACTTTATAGTGTTTGAGAATGCGCTCGAGTAGAATCTGAATCCAGGCAGGCACTCCCACAATAATTCCAATATCCCAATCTTTAGCCTTAGCGACAATCTCATCGAGTTTGTTATCCCAATTTCTGCTTTTTGCGATTTTTTTTCCGGGCTTATAAAAATGCTGAAACCAGAAAGGCAACCGGGCAGCTTGTATTCCACTCAAGTCGCCTTCGAAATAATTTCCCTTTCTGTTTAGGTGAGTGCTGCCTCCAATCATTAAAATACCAGCTTCAAACAGGCTTGGAGGCAAATCGTACTTTGAAAGCGAAATAATTTGCCTCACGCTGGTGCGCTGAATCGCTTTCGTCATCTCTTTGGTGACGGGTATGTGCTTGGAGGCAGATTCGGATGTGCCAGAGCTTAATGCGAAATATTTTATCCTGCCTGGCCAGGCTATGTTTTTTGCACCCTTTAACGATAGTTGCCACCAGTCTTTGTAAATCTTGTTATAATCGTGAATAGGCACCGAAGCTTTATAAGCATTATAAAATGCGTGACCTCCTTTTTTGAATTTGGTCAGTATTTTAGAAAAATCGTAATACTTGCCAAACTCGGTTTGGTTGGCGGCAATCATCAATTCTTTTAGCTCGTTTTTTTGAAGTTCTAGTGGCGAAGAATATTCTTGCTGAAGGTTTTCTCTAAGTTTTATTCCTTTTTTAAGTAAGGTTCCAAGTATGGCCATAACTTTGCGGACTGTTTTGTTAGTTACAATAAGTACGAATGAATGTTAAAAGTAATATAAAGTTAGTAAACGACAGCCTTGCCCAAGGCTGCAGGTTGATTGCCGTAAGCAAAACCCAGCCCATCGAAAAATTGTTGGAAGCCTACGAGGCGGGCCAACGGATTTTCGGGGAAAATAAAGTGCAAGAATTAGAATCGAAACACCAAGCACTTCCAAAGGATATTGAATGGCACCTCATTGGCCACTTGCAAACCAATAAGGTAAAATACATTGCTCCTTTTGTATCGCTCATCCATTCGGTAGATAGCCTTAAGCTGTTGACCGAAGTAAACAAGCAAGCCATAAAAAACAACCGCATCATACCTTGTCTTTTACAAGTTTACATTGCTAAAGAAGAGACTAAGTTTGGACTAGATGAAAACGAGGTAATTGAATTGGTTACTAACTTTCCAGCGTATTTAACAAATGTTACCATTGATGGCCTTATGGGAATGGCTTCAAATACCGACAATGAAAATCAAATTCAGGCGGAGTTTAAAGGGCTTAAGAAGTTGTTTGAACAGTTAAAATCTGTTACCCATCCTTCCATCCGAATGAAAGAACTTTCGATGGGTATGAGTTCGGATTTTGAACTGGCCATGCAAGAAGGCAGCACATTGGTGCGAGTTGGATCGGCTATATTTGGAACTAGAAATAACTAGGTGCTATGCTAACTCAAAAGAACATTATTGTTGTAGGCCTACTATTGGCCGGACTGACTGTTGCGCTAGGCGCATTTGGGGCACACGCCCTTAAAGAACTTTTAACAGCAAACCAACGAGCCGAAACTTTTGAATTGGCCGTTCGGTACCAGTTTTACCATTCAATTGGCATTATCGTTGTCGGACAGCTTTTGGCTAGTTTTAATCACCGTTTGCTTAGAATTAGTGCTGGTTGTTTTGTGGCTGGCATAATTCTTTTTTCCGGAAGTCTCTATGCGCTTGCCATTCTCAATACAACTAAATTGGTTTTGCTAACTCCTCTTGGAGGTGTTTGTTTTATAGCGGGTTGGGCATTGCTTGCTTACGGAATTTCGAAGTCAAAGGCCTCTCAATAAATATTTAATCTATCACTCCTTTTTTTTCTCTACAACATTGGCCGAAATAGTAAGCCGGGCATTTCCAGTAGCAGAATTTGAAATAACCGTCAACACTTTATTTTGCTTCCCTAGCTGGCCGACACTATTAAACTGAACTTGCAACTCGGCTCTATCGCCCGGCATAACAGGATCTCGAGGCCACCCCTTTGGCATAGTACAACCACACGTGACTTCTACATTGATGATGATAAGTGGCTGATTGCCAATGTTGGTAAACTTAAATACATGCTGCACTTTATCACCCTCATAAATTTCGCCAAATTCGAAAAAGGGTTTCTCTATTGAGAGAGTGGCTCCTTCTTTAGCTAACTTATTTTGGGCGTTGGCCACCGTTATAAGTTGAGGCAATAGAAAAAAATAATACCCAAAGATTAGTAAACTTGCCTTCATATTTAAAGTCCCTACTAAACTAACAAATAAAGTTGTTTATAACTGTTTATGGATAATTCTATTCAAAAAATGTATGGCAGCAGATTACGGGTAAGAGCATGCGGTATCTGTATCGAGCAGGATAAGATTCTACTGGTGAACCTAACAGGAATTTCGGAAGGCAAATTCTGGTCTCCGCCAGGTGGCGGTGTTGAATTTGGTGAGCGTGCCGCTGATTGCGTTGCAAGAGAGTTTAAGGAAGAAACTCATTTAGATGTTGAAGTAGGTGACTTTTTATTTGCTTGTGAATTTATAAATAATCCCCTCCATGCGATTGAGCTATTTTTTGAGGTTCGGGTGAAAGGCGGAATGCTTCAAACTGGAGCCGATCCAGAGCTAGGTTCGGAGCAGCATATTAAAAGTGCCGCTTTTATAAGTTGGGATAAGTTAGATCTATTGAAGGCCGAAAATCTGCATGGGATTTTTAGATTTGTGAATAAAAAGTGTGAAATTAGCCACTTAAGAGGCTATTTTAAATTATAATTGATTGCTTTAAACCATATAAAATATCTATACTTGCAAGCTAAACCTGTAACCGCATGAACTTGAACAAAATCCTAACCCTTGTCCTTCTTGCTATCAGCTTATACCTAGCCTTTCGCCTTTACAGAGGTGTGCAAGGCACTATTGAAGAGCGCGAATTAATAGGAACGACAGAAGCAGCAGTAATCGACCGCTTAAAATTAATCAGAGAAGCAGAAATTGTTTTTCAAGAAGCAAATAGAAGATATACCTCTAATTGGGATTCTCTTATCAACTTCATCGAAAACGGAAAAGTACCTAACATACAGCGCAGAGAAGAAATTAAACAAGTTGGATATGGTCAGGAAGAAGTAAAAGTGTTTTTTGATACACTTGGTTTCACCCCTGCCAAAGACAAAATCTTCAAAAAGAACTTTACCCTGAATGCTTCTGACAATGGAATTTTTATGGGCTTCAAAGTTAAATTGGGAGACCGCATCTTAAAAAACCAAAAAGCTTACTTGGTTAAAGTGGGCGATAAAATCCAAGACCCTCCATTTCAAGAGCAAGGAATTATTACCGCATTGGCTCGTTTAGAAAATGGTGCGGAAATTAAAAAAGGTGATGTACTAATAAAATTTTGGGATTATACATTCGACCCCGCTACTGATTTAAAGAAACTATCCGAAGTACCCGGTGGCAGTGGCCAAAAGTTTGAAATACAGGTAGGTAAAGTTGATAAGAATGGAGTAATGGTTCAGGTTATAGAAGTGAAAGACCCTAAGCCTATTAACCCAGCCCGCAAGGATAGCAATGAAGCAAAGAATAGAAAACCGCTTCATTTTGGATCGAAAACAGATGTTACTACTTCAGGTAATTGGGAGTCCCAATAACTATTCCTGAGTGTCTATTAATGCCAACTATAAGCTTATAAAGAAGATCAAAGATGATCGGTTTGATGAAGATAAACTTCATCAATATCGGTTGTTGGTTCAAATAGGAGTTAGAGATTTTCAGGTAGCCGTTATTGCCGATAGCGATAAACGGCTACTTTTTTTTGAAGACTACATATTAAATGACCTTGATTCGTACTCAGATCAATTCGTTATTATAAAAGGGCTTTTCGAGGCGCACCCAGTACTACAAGCAGGGTTTTGGAAGGAGGTAAAATTCTCTATAAAGAATAATAAGTTTATTCAATTGCCTACCTACTTATTTGAAGCGGGCGATGCTCCTGATTACCTAAAATTCAATTCTGCGGTTGATAACACCACTGAAGATATTCTTTGGTGCGAAAATAAAAAACTCGGGATCACCACCGTCTTTGCAGCACAAAAGCAATTGTTGGAATGGTTGAAAGTAATCTATCAAAACACAACACTCTCTTTTTTACATCAGTCGTGCGCGCTAATTGAGGGAGTACTTATCGAATCGAAAACCAACCAACGGCAGCCGCTCTATATTTATGTAGACCGATTTAAACTGCACATTCTTGCATTTAAAGAAGGTCAATTGACATTCTATAACCAGTTTGCCATTAGACAATTTGCCGATTATGTGAAGTACATCATGCTGACCATGAAAGGGCTAAACATGGATCAGCAATCGAGCGAGGTAATGCTGTGGGGCTACATTGGCAAAAGCTCACCCCACTACCTTGAATTTGTTAAATACATTCGTAACGTAAATTTTGGTAGCCGCCCTTCACACCTAACTTTTGGCTATTTGTTTGATGAGCTTCAGGAACATCATTTTTTCGATCTTTACTCTATTGATCTTTTGTCAGCATAGGTAATGAAACGAGTCGCTCTATTTCCAGGATCGTTTGATCCCTTTACCAAAGGGCACGAAGATATTGTGATACGAGGCACAAAACTCTTTGACGAAATTATAATAGCCATTGGGTATAACAGTGGCAAAACTCAGCGCTACTTTCCCATTGATTTTATGGTGGGGAAGATCAGAGAGACGTTTGCCTCCAACCCATCTGTGAAAGTAGAAACCTACGCAGAACTAACAGCGGAATTTGCCAAGAAGAATGGAGCTCAATATCTTTTAAGAGGCCTTAGAAACACAACGGATTTTGAGTACGAGAATAGCATATCGCAAGTAAATAAATACCTAAACGCCAACTTAGAATCTGTCTTTCTTATCACCTCGCCTCAATTCGCGTCCATTAGCTCTTCCATCATACGGGAAGTACACAAATATAAGGGTGATGTTTCGGGGCTGATTCCTTATCAGTTAACCTAATTGTAGGCCTTCTCCGAATTATAATATTCCTCAAACACAAACCGTATTGAGTTGTAGGAATTTTCGAGCGCGTGGTATACTTCTTTCTGGGTCATCCATCTCAACTCTTCTATGTCTTCTTCTGTACTGGGCTTGCTTTGGCTGTCGTCTACCAAGGTCATGTTATACCATTTGGTTTTCTTAAGCATGCTATTCTTATTCATGGTATAGGTGTGCCACGTGGTGCAAACCTTATTGCCTAGTTTCACTTTTACGTTGCACTCTTCTTCTACCTCGCGCACCGCGGTTTGCTTATATTTTTCGCCACTCTCCTTTTTGCCTTTTGGCAAATCCCACTTCTTCATTCTATAGATCATCAAGAATTTATCCTTCTTTTTTATGAGCCCACCAGCGGCTTGTATGATTTTAAATTTTGATTTCAAATATTCTTTAAAAGCTTGGTAGTCTTCTACCGTGATTACAAGTGACAATAAGTTAATCGGAACTTTTGAATTCAGCAGGTCAAATACCGTATCAAGATCGCGCGTACCAGCCTTATTTATCCAAACGTGGTTTATCAACTTAGCCTTGGTGATCGGCTCATCTACCGCATTGATTTGAAGGTTATAGTGGCCTTGTTCGGGCTTCTCTCCGTCTTTCAGAATGCGAATAGGGATGTCGTTTACAAAAAGGTTCATAAGAAAAAATGGCTATTCGCTTTGCGCGGGTTTGAAGTGGCAAAAACATAAATAATTCGCAATCTGCCAACAGGCAAAGATACAAAAATTGATGCCCTGCTTTTTTTGAAAGTATCGGTAGGTTTTGAAGTTTCATCTGTAAATTGCCGCATGATTAAGATCAAAATTCAAGAGAGCACGGCCCGTGTTGTTGCTGCTAAGTTATTAGAAATAGAAGCCATCAAACTTAATCATAAAACCCCCTTTACGTGGAGTTCGGGTTGGAAATCACCCGTTTATTGCGATAACCGACTGGCGCTCTCATATCCAACCATCCGAACTTTTATTAAAGAAAGACTAGCGCAAGCCATTAAAGAGAATTTTCCTCAAGCAGAGTGCATTGCTGGGGTGGCTACTGCCGGCATTCCGCAAGGTGCATTGGTAGCTGAGGCATTGAATCTTCCGTTCGTTTATGTTAGACCCAAACCAAAAGAGCATGGCATGGGAAATTTGATTGAGGGGAAAGTGGAGAAAAATCAAAAAATAGTGTTGGTAGAAGATTTAATATCTACAGGCGGTAGCTCGCTAAAGGCCGCGCAAGCCATTCGCGATGCAGGATGTACTGTAGTGGGAATGGTAGCTATTTTTACTTATGGATTTGAACAAAGCGAGCACAACTTTGGGCAAGAAAATGTGCCGCTTGTTTGCTTAAGTGACTTTAATCACTTGTTGCAAGAAGCTTTAGACAAAAAATATATTGACGAGAATCAATTGGTGTACGTAAAATCGTGGCGGCTAGACCCAGCCAATTGGAAGTAGACTACCGATCCTTTAAGCGAAAAACAAACTTTAAGCCCGACCACACTTCGTCTACAGCGCAAACTTTTACATCGACCAAACCATTTTTTAAGCCGAAGTCGCGGATGTAATTTTCGTCTAGGTCGGTAGGTACTTTTGATGCCTTCTTTGGCCAAGAAATCCATACTGTACCGTCTTTTTTAAGCAGTTTTTTGGCCTTCAAAAATTCGCGTTCAAATACTTTTGCTTCTATTACAAATACGTGGATAAAGTCAATTGAAGACGGCTTGGGTCGATCCACTAGTGCAAAACCTTCCGGAATAGGCGCTAGTAAATCCCAATAATTGGCTGGTGCAGAATAGACTATTGCGTTGCCTGACTTGATGCCTAATTTTTTGCTTAACGGTGTAACCGAATATCCTGCCATCGTAAAATTAAAAAATCCCGACTGGTGAGCCGGGATTTTTAGTTGAAGATAAAATTTTAATTACCGCTTTTCCTTTTATCCATTTCTTGGTTGAAGGTGTCTTTGAATTTTTCGTAATCGTAGTCAATCTTTAAGCGATCATCGGTTGAAAGACGTTGATTGTATTGCTTCACTAACTCATCAGCCGAAAGCTCAATAGCAATGTAGGTTTTATAGTTACCATCTTTAGTCTGTACCAACTTTTCGCAAATGGTTCTAACGCCTTGCAATGTTTGTTCAACTACCTCGCGGTTTAAGCTCTCAAATTTCTGCTCCAACTCTTCCTTTCTGTTCATCGAACGCGAGTTGGTATAATTGTCCGTTACAGTCTTTACCGTTGTTTGAATAGATTGAGCCAGTTCATTTCTAGCGTTTGTCAGCGCTTTCTTTTTAGAAGTTACCTGATCCATGCTCTCTCCTATTGAGTTGGCACGAAATACTTTGCTATTGGTGAAGAAGTCGGCTCCAGAACAAGGTACGACCACTTCTTTCTCTCCATCGGGAGTAGGAGTCTTTTTGCTTTTACAACCACTTATAACCACAGCCGCGATTACAACTAGTACGAAGGAAAAATTAACGATTCTTTTCATATCAATTTATTAATTTGGTTAGCAAGATAATCAATGCAATTAATAGGCCACTCTGTTTTTTATAGAATTTAATTTTCTATTGGCTACTTAAACCCTTGAATTTACTGCAAAATCGAATTCAAGAGTTCGGGTAGTTTCTCTTTATCTAAAATTTCTAACGATTTATTGTATGCTTCTTGGCTCGACCGCTCATAATCTAGGCTAAAGCCTTTGATCCGATCGAGCGTAGTGGCATAAATCTCTTTATTGTCTTTGGCATCTGAAACGCGTATCACAGCTGTTACATAGGTAATGTAGATGCTGCCTGAGATTGCGCCCTTCTCTGAATTTGCTTCAATGCTAAGTGCCAACTCGGCCTTTTGTTTGTCGTTAGTAAATTCAAACCCTGCACTTGTCAGGTAATTCCTTAATCGATTGGTAACTTGTTGGCTCGATTTATTTACACCCAAACTTTTTTCGATGGAGGTAACATAAACAAGCGGCCGTTGAACTTTAAGCAGCAAGGTTGCACGAGGCACTACCATTTTTTGCGCTATCAACGAATCTATTTTTGTTGCGCCTTGGCCGGCAAAACTGAGCGGATTTACTTTAATGGCAACCGTTTGCTCTAAATCGCGGGAGCCAATTTTTGTTAACAGTACTTTCGATAGACCTTGTGCATCTGTTTTATAGGTCGGGAATACGTTGCCATATCCCTTCTCAAATTCAGCCCGAAGAGGTAGATCGGCAATAGCTTTTTTACTAGCTTTTTCAATAGCTTTTACAGTGATGGCTCTCTCGCCCAACGCGACCCTTCTATTCAAGGTGATTTCGGTAGGTGAAACGGAAATATCCATCTTATCCAGCAACAGCTGCATGCTTGCAATTACTTCGCTTGTTAATAGAATCTCTTTTCCTTCAAAATCAATACGAATGGGCTCTCCCAAATATTTTTGGATGGCCCTAAAGCCTTGGTAATAAAAGCCAAGTGCCAGAACCAATTCGCCACTTCTTTCTGCCTGCTTGGCTTTACTAAAAAAATCGAGGCTGATGGAGACTGCGTTTCTCTTTTGCTCGTCTTTAATTTCTTTATAGCGTTGCTTCGATAGGCGATAATAGACCCAAAAATTGCGGTCGTCTTGCCAAGAATCAACTTGCTCAAACTCTTCAATCTCGTCTGCGGCTGTTGTTTGAATAATTTGCTCGTACTTTTCTTTAAACTCTTGATTCGCATCTATTTGACTAAGCACAGAAGATGACGAGATGTTTACCTTTATCTCAGAAACCAAATCTTCGAGGGCACTTTTCTTTGCTTCTTGGATGTGATTGTTGGTTCCATTTTTGGTGCTTTTGCCAATGCCTATGTAATAAAACGATTGATCGGGCTTGGCGGCAAGCCAATTGGGTTTTGGATTTTTTAAGTCGGTTTTTGTGGTTGTGTTTATGGATGGGCTGCACGCCACCATCAGCAGCAAAAGAAGAAAGTAATTTTTCACGCTAAGGAAGTAAAGTATAAAACTACTTATTGCAATCCATATCTATGCCAAATTTCACCGCCTTTGGCAAGTCAATAATTGCAAAGAACAAAAGTAGGAAAACTATTCGTTACCGCTGCCCGATTTATTAACCGCAACGGCATAAGGCGATTTATAATTCTTTTGAAATTCGGAGTTGGCTTTTTCGCCTAGCTTATGATAATTCTCTCCATAATAGACTAGGTACTGATGGAATTCCTCAGGCTTTCGGTAGCCTTGCACTGGATAAACGCCAGAGAAATCTTCTTCCATAAATACAACGGTAGGATAACTTAGTTGATTGTTTAGCAAAGCTGCTGCCAACTGATGACTTCCTTTGTTCCCGTAAGGAACAAATTTGAAAGTTGTGCCATTGAAAACCACATCGGCAGTTTGCTCGGCATCAAACTTAACCGGGTAAAAATTCTCATTTAAAAGTTTGGCAACCGCGGGATCAGAAAAGGTGTTTTTATCCATCACTTTACACCAGCCACACCAATCGGTATACACATCAATAAAAATCTTTCGTTTTTCAACTTTAGATTTAGCTACTGCTTGCTCGAAGGTCATCCACTTAACGGGAGAAGCAGATCCCTCTTGAGCAAAGGCGTTGTAATTGATAAATAAAATGGAGACGAAAACAGAGATTTTGATATTCATAAATCAAAGCATTTAACTTTTAAGCAGATTAGGTTATCTACTAAACCCATTGGCACCAATTTACCAGAAAATTGATGAACTGTGGCTTTATAGTATTAATGATATTGTTTGTAACCAGCTTGAAATCATCTATACGCATAGTATTGAAGTACTGTTTCAATGGCTTTAGAAATTGCCTGGTTAATAGGGTAAAATTCGCGGGTTAACTCGAAGTCAATGGCATGGAGTTGCATATAATAGTTACTCATAATGGGCACTTCTAAGCCTTGTTCGATTTTGGTTTCAGCTTCTTCAAAGCCTTGCTTTTGCTCGGTTTTAATAAGCTGGCAAGTAACTAATTCGCGCTGAGCATATTTATTGGTGCGTGCCGAAAAACCAAAAAGTCTACAAATCAGCCCGCGGTGTTTATACTGCGAGCAAAGCCCTGCCCCGCTTTGGGTTGCATCTAAAATCACACAGAGCGTTGAGGTGTTTGCCTCAAGCCTTTCGAGCCACGCTTCGGCTAAATTTTGTTGATGTAGGTGATAGGCAAAAGGTAAAAACTCTAACGTAGTGGCTTCGATGTCGGGTTTAAAGCAACATTTTCCACAACCAAATTTACAATGGAGTGCGGTGACTTTCTGAAATTGACTGATCTCGAAATCAAGCTTTTCAAAAACAGACTCAACTTGCTTTACTTTTTCTTCAATAGACATTTAGTCAAAGGTAATTAAAGGGGCAACACGCTAGAACCTATTTCAAAAATACTACGTCTTTGCGAAACCCGATAGCTATCGGGATGAAGCAATCTCTATTAACCAAGCACAAAAAGGGATTGCTTCGGTTTTTCCTCAATTGCAAAGGCGGTATTTATTATCTTTGAGATGGCTTCTAGTAATAGCTCTGATTCAAAATTATCTTTAACGCAAAATAAAATTTAAATGAGCGAAGGTATTTCAATTATCATACCTGTTGTAGACGAAGTCTCAATTATTACAAAGGCCATCGAGCAATTCGCACGATCTGGAATTACCAATATCGAGATTTGCGTAGTTGATGGCGGAAGCAAAGATGGCACTTGCGAGCAGGCCGAAAAAGCAGGCGCGCGAGTAATCAAATGCCCCACCAGAAGCCGGGCAGCGCAAATGAATTTAGGCGCTAAAGAAGCAAAATATCCTATACTTTATTTTGTTCATGCCGATGTAATCGTTCCCACTAGTTTTCAAACTGATATTGCTGATAGTATTCGAGATGGATATGTTTGCGGCTGCTATCGCTCCGATTACGAAACGTACCCTGGGCTTATGCGGATCAACGCCTATGCAACTCGGTTCAATCTTCTTTCTTTCCGCGGAGGCGACCAGACTCTGTTCATTAAAAAAGATTTATTTCTACAACTAAATGGCTTCAACGAGTTTTATACCATCATGGAAGATTATGACTTACTGAAGCGGATTGACGCGGCCAAGATTCGCTTCAGACTTATTCAAAAAGACGTGGTTATTTCTACCCGAAAATATGAAGGCAATAGTTGGCTACGTGTACAAATTGCCAATGCCGTAGCTATGTATTTATTCAATAAAGGGGCTCATCCCGAAAGGATAAAAAGTAGGTATAAACAATTACTTAGTTATAAGCCTGAGAATTATGGCACTTCTAGCTAAACACTACCACCTTCGCTTTGCAGTACTTCTTCGGGATGTGGTGCCAAACAACATCCCAAAAACACCTCGGACAAGTTCTTTGCCTATTTGCTTTGTAATTGGTGAGTTGATCACTTCATCGAAGGTGCTCTTTTCCGGTCGTCCTTTCGGTTGAGGCTGCTGTTGAGTCGTGGATGCTTGTTTTGATTCAATTTCTTCTTCTTTAGCGTTGGCAGATTGTATTTTTTGATTCAATAGCTCAAAGGCACTTTGCGGATCAATCGTCTCCTGATATTTTTTGAAAAGTTCAGATTGATTTAATTGGGCCTCGTACTCTGCGCTGGCGAGTGGCCCCATAAAGGAAGCAGGTGGTGCCAAGTGAGCTACAACAGTTTCGGTGGGTATGCCTTTTTCATTTAACGTAGTGATGAGCGCTTGGCCAATACCTAGCTGCGTAAACTGCTGTTCGAGATCATAAAAATCAGATTTAGGAAAAGTTTTAACGGTCTCCTTCAAAGCCTTTACATCGTTTGGGGTAAACGCTCGGATTACGTGACTAACTCGGTTACCTAATTGAGAAAGAACGCTGGGTGGTACATCTTGCACCAATTGTGTGCAAAAGAAAATCCCAACGCCTTTTGATCGGATCAACCGGATTACCTGCTCGATTTGATCCATAAAAGCCTTGGGGGCATCGTTGAAAAGCAAATGAGCCTCGTCTAAAAAGAAAATAAGCTTGGGCTTATCTAAATCTCCTGCTTCGGGAAGGCGTTGGTACAACTCGGCAAGCAATGAAAGCATAAAGGTAGAAAAGATGGCTGGTTGACTTTGCACATCAGATACATTCAATAAACTGATGACCCCTCTGCCATCTACCTTCTCTAGCAAGTCTTCAATATCAAATGATTTTTCGCCAAAGAGTTGGTTAACACCTTGCTGTTCTAACGCCACTATTTTTCGCAACATGGTGCTGGCGGTAGCTGGAGATATTTTTCCATATGCCTCTTTGATCTCAGCAGCTCCAGTACCTTCTGAAAGATAGTTGAGTACTTTCTTCAAATCAGTTAAATCTACAATCGGTAATTTCTTATCATCGGCATACTTAAATAGAATCATCAGCACGCCAGCTTGTACTTCGTTTAGTTCAAGCACCTTGCTTAGTAGCACGGGGCCAAACTCGCTTACGGTTGCACGCATTTGCGCTCCTAGCTTGCCGCTCAACGAATAGAGTTCGACTGGGAATCCTTTAGTTGCGTAAGATGATAAATTCAGCGCCTTTGCTCGCTCGTTGATTTTATCGCTTGCCACTCCAGGCTTTGCCATTCCTGAAACATCGCCCTTCATATCGGGCATAAAAACCGAAACCCCTGCAGCCGATAACTCCTCTGCCATTAGTTGCAACGTTCGGGTTTTTCCTGAGCCTGTAGCCCCCGTAACAAGGCCGTGGCGATTCATCATTTTTAAGGAAAGATTAACCTTCGCTTCTGATATAATTTGCCCCTCTAGCACGCCTGCACCCAAAAACATCGAAGCACCTGCGAAATTGTACGAAGTATTGATTGCTGTAACGAATTTATCTTTCTCCATAGCGATGAAAATAGTTATAATTTCAGCTTTAACAACCAGTCAATTTGAGGGTCATCTCCCATTTGAAATACATGCTCCCCAAATTTTGTGAACCCAAACTTTTCATAAAATTTCTGTGCGTTAAAATTCTTCTCCCACACTCCTAACCAAATCCATTCAAAGTTGCCTAGTGTCGCATACGCCAGTGCTGTGTCCATTAATTTTTTGCCAGCACTAACGCCTTGGTGCAATGGGTGGATGTATAATCGTTGCAACTCAATGGTATTGTCTCCAAGGTGTTGACTTACTTCTTGATTGATTCTCAATCTAACAAAACCAATAATCTGCCTATTGATAAGAGCTAAGTATATGATTGAGTTGGGCTCGCTATACTCTTCATTAAATTTTTCAAGGGTATAATTTTCGGAATAAAAAGCATCCATGTTTTCGCGCGTATTAAATGCCGCAAAAGTATGTTCGTACGAAGCTATGGCCACGTCCTTTACACGAGACATATCTCCTACTAATGCACGCCTAACAACAAGGTCTTTCACCAGATATTTTAAATAAAAGGTAAGGGCATCTCGTAAAAAAGGAAATGCCCATTACTTACTTTTTATCTTCGTAATTTTGAAAGGTGTAGAGTACGCCCAGCGATAAAGCTTGGCTCAACTGCACTTCTTTATCTTGTGCATAGAAATACATAAGAATTCCGCCAAAGCTTACATTGATATACTTATTCACTTTAGCAGTCAAGTTAAGATCTAGGCGATGATCTATCTGATTGATATCGATTTTCTCATAATCCATGAATAAGATATAGCGCCATTTTAAATTGATGTTTTGAGCAATATCTTTATTGAATTCGGCTAGCATCTGGAAAGCAAGCCACTGAAAACGGGTAGATTCTCCATTCTTAACTCCAAAAGGGGTTGGGTTAGTTATGGGGTCATAGTAATTCTTAACATTGTTTACAACCGTTAAGCGAGGTGAGAAAGGCGATAACCTGACTTTAAAGAAATCACTAGGATGATATTCGAAACCAATAGCTGCTGTGATATAAGCTGGCGCAAAAATGTCTGATATTAATTTTGATGAGTCGCCTCCAGCTTTACTTTTGGTATATAAAAAGCCGCCTGCAAACTGCGATTGAAAGTTGGCTGAAGCAGATAAGTCCCACTTCTTATTAAGTGCCCTACCATACTTTGTATCTAAGAAAATACGATCGAGTGTTTTCCGATAACCTTGGCCTTGGTTGTTGACCATGCCATACAAAAAGTCAATTTCATTATCCCAAGAATGGATGTCTTTCTTGTAGTTTGCCTTATAGTTCAATGAGGCATTGAAGCCGATTGAGTTTACACCCCCTGCTTTCCAATTTGAAGAAAAGGAAGCTTGGTTTAGATTAAGTCCGGCTTTAAAAGACTTTTTCCAATTGGTGGTAGAATCTACCTTTACGACTTGGGCATTTAGATAGGTGAAAGATAAAGCAAGCGCGAGGCTTAGCGATACTTTGAGAAAGTTGCTTGAAGGTTTCATTGGCTAGTTTTAATACTAGCACAAAAATATAAAATGAATACCATTAAGCCTATAAATTGCTGAGCTTGATCTCGTCAAGGGCAACCTCCGTTAGCGG
>JAAFHY010000062.1 GCA_013298505.1 Cytophagales bacterium | reverse complement strand
GTTGGAGTTTATTCCCCCACTGGTAGCAGTTAATGTGCCGTGAAAAGTTGGCCCTGCAACTTGATCGGTATATTGAAAAGTGGGAGGGAAAGAAACCACACCTTTAACTGGTGTAAGAACCAACGAGGTAGTATTACCTGGGTTCATACGGTCGTTGCTTGCATTTGAAATGTTGACATTGTTACCAGCTCCGTCAAAGTCTAAATCAACATTACCATAAAAGTCAACAGCTTTAACCATAGGTAGGCCGACAAAATCTCTAAGCACAAACTGATTAGATGCACCAGGATTAAGAGTTGGTTGAGTGGTAAATGCAAGTGCAGTTGCCGCTACTTGTATCTCATTAGCCCCCGATTGCAGCGTAGGTTGTATACCAACAAGCGTACTGCTTTCTCCACCTAATGAACTATAACCAAAGTCTACGGCATTAACTTCGAATGCAAGATTTTTGCCGTCTGGAGCTGAAGGCAGTGCAGTAGGCAGATCAGGTCTTAGCCAAATTTTAAGCGTATAAGTTTTCGATGAAGGAGCAAGAGTAAGAGGGTCGGCATCGGGAATAAAGCCGAGCGTAGCTGGATTTACAGGAAAAATTAATGAATTAGCAGTAATTTCAGTATTAATTGTTGAAATCGTTTGTCTGTTCCCATTTCCGTCTGATAACTCAGCACCAGCAATAACTTGACGCCAGTCGTTTAGTCCGGGGTCATTTCCAGTACCTCGTTTAATTACCAACTGAGAAAACTTAAACGGAGCGTTATCAGCGTCCCAGTCTGATGGACCCGTTAACGGTGTTGGATCGGAATAGGTGATTCTTACAAGCCCGTTAGCGCCCGATGCACCACTGCTACCACTTCCGCCACCGCCACCGCCAGGAAATTGCCCAGCACTAGCGACTCCTCCAAGCACCCCATTTCCCCCATTTCCACCACCAATTGGAGCAATTCCACCTATCCCTGTATTTCCACTAATTCCATTTGAGCTTATACCTGCGGATGAGCCGCCACCTCCCCCTGAATTACCTAATATACCATTGCCACCATTTCCCCCAGAAAACCGAACAATGCCAGTTCCTAAAGAAGCAGAACCACCAGCACCACCTGCTCCATTGGGGGCACAGATGTCACCACAATTTCCACCACTACCACCAACAGCTAAAACTAAATTTGCTCCAAAAGAACTCGAACCTCCTGGTAGCCCTACTCCCCCCGTTGTTACGCCTCCCGTACCAACAGCTACCGGAAAAGAAGCGCCAGGAGTTACGATGAGAACGGAACGGCTATATCCACCACCACCAGCGCCACCTCCTAGTGCACTACCTGTAAAGCCAGCGCCACCACCTCCTGCACCCCACGTTTCTACCGTTATACTAGTTACACCAGCAGGCACAACAAAGGTACCGTTAGCGTTAAACGTTACCACTTGATCTGCAGCCACAGAAACAGGGTGCGAATCAATACTTTGCATTCTACCTAGCGTAGAAAAAATTGCATTGCCTGTGCCGCTATAATCAACTGTGGTGGTTACATTCCAGTTACCATCGCTTGCGCTCGTAAGTGTTATCGTATTTGTGGTGCCCTTGCCTGTATAAATGGCACTTGCTACACTACCCGTGCTTGTAGTAAAACCAGTTACACTTGCACCCTCTGCCAAGGTCAATTGATCTCTAAGCCTAAATACAATCCGTTCTTGCCCTACACCATTTAACTGTAGTGTCATTACGTTTGGTAAAATCGGGTCTTGGCCATCGTCTGAAATGGTAAACTGCATCACGGTTGAGCTCGTGCCCGATGAAGTACTTAAAGAACTAATGGGGATAGGGGATGAGTTGAGCAAAATAGAACTGAAAGAGGCAGTGGGAGTTACTACCCCATTGATTGTAGCTGGCGCAGAAGTCTCGTAGTCAATATTTTCAGGGGTGTAGTTAGAAGATAGTGTGTATTTGTAAACGATAAAATCATAACTAGTGCCTGAACTTAAGCCTGTGAAGGTAGCGGTATTCGTACCTGAAACTCTAGGTAGATTTTGCGCCAAAGGGCCATTGGGTATAGAATTGTGGCTACCCGGTGCGACAACTATATTTTCAACTATTGGAAAGGCAGGCCCGGTTGTCTGTCTTGCCATTACCAAAAAATGCGTTGGAATTTGAGTTGTATTGGAACTGTTCCATGTAAGCGTTACCGAATTACTAGTGATCGTAGGTGCAGTTACAGTAAATAATTCGTTCGTGGGCTCAGGCAGCACAATCGAATAATATTGGTTTCCCGTAAAGGCGGTAGTAAAGTTTCCATTTCCATTTCCTATTCCTCCAATGGGGTTGCCAGCTAGGTCTACTATGTTGTCGTTCTCGATAAAATTATAGCGCAACCTACCTTGGCCAGAGATAGATGATTCAGTAATATCTACAAATTTTGTTAATGATGTGTTGTTTGCTCCTGTAGGATTATTGGCAGAGACCGACCCAGTGGTTTGTACATCAAAGTTCTTAGATGGCCCCGAATAAGTGATGCCTGTTACGCTCTCACTAAACGTTACTCGAAAGGTAACTGTAGAAGCTGATGTACCATTAGTTGCGCTCCATGCGTTAGGGTTAGGAGGAGCAACTATGGCTATTGATGTTACCGTAGGCGGTGTAAAATCTTTAAGTGTATAGTTAATTCCCGTTGGCGTTCCTACTACACTGCCTGTAGAAACACTAACATCGCTGGTGTTTGCAATGGACAGTCGAATCGTTGGGTTTAGGGTCGTAAATGAATCTTCAATGTCTGCTACAACGAAAAAATAAGAGGGGCTTCCATTAATTGTAGCGACACCCGGGGCAGCAAACACTATGTTGCCAACATTTGGTGTAACAGTTGAAAGTACAGGGTTGAGGAGATCTCCAGCGTCAAAAGTATTATCAGTAGATCTTACTAATTTAATGTCTTTAAATGCGATGTTGGGGTTCGAGGTGGTTGTGATTGTCAATCCTGTAAAGTTGAGAGTACTTCCAGTTGTAGTGAGCGAAAACCCAAAAACAGCTTGATTGTTTGTGCTATTGGTCAGGTTGGGGCCTGGGGCAATGCCGAGTAAAGCTGCGCCAGATACGGTGGTGGTAGCTGACACCGTAGTTGTTTGTGTGCTGGTGACACTCAACGCTGGCGATGTGGTAGTAACCGTCATGCGCGATGCGCCCGTACTTTGATAGTTGAACGTAGCTGCTGTGCCAAAATTCATTGTTCCATTGCTAAATCCACTTGGCGCAGCATTGGGCACAAGGGCTGCATCTGGTGTAGTAACCGTTGCAGCGATGGTGGCTAGGTCTGAATTACCAAACGCATCTTTGGCAGTTAGTATAGGTTGCGAAGCCGCAGGAATAGCTACGGTTGCAACAGCTGACGCTGGAGGTTGTTGTGTAAAGGCCAACGTAGATGCAACCACATCTACCAAATTGCTGACGCCAGCAGTTACTGATTGAGCCAGTGCTACGGTGCTACCACCACTACCAAAGGTAAAGCTTGATGTATTTACCAAAAAGCCGAAACGCAAGCTGTCTATCGTAGCGGGAAGTGTGCCCCCCAGCGTAGTTTTAAGCCAAATCTTTAAAGAATATGTTTTTGTGTTTGGCACTGAGGCGCCTGCATCGGTAATTAAACCCAATGCACCAGCACCAAAAGGAATGCTCGTAAACACTATTGAAGTAGCGTTAACAGTGGCAGTGTTGGTGGTATTTGTACCATCGCTAAGTTCAACACCTTGTATGGCTTGTGTCCAGTCGGTTACAGTATTGTTACCCCCATCTTGATTAATTGTAATGCCCGAAATTAGGGTAGGGGCAGCATCAACGTTTGGGTCGGTAACGGCAAAATCAAATACAAAAACCCCTGGGTTGCTGGTAGATGCGCCCGAGATAGTGAGAGTGGCCGGTTCAGTGGTTGCCCCAGCGGTAACTGTAGTTTCTGCCTGCCCTCCAGTTGTGCTAAAAGTAGCAGTAACGGCTGGTGCAGTATAACAACGAGTGGAAGAATTGTATTGGTAAATGGAAACTGAGTATTGCGTTGAAGAAGCTAATCCGCTAACTGCAAGTGTTCTCGCTGTCGATCCACCTCCGCCTGCACCCGTACCTGACAAAAGGACAAGTCCATCGCCCAAGCCACCCGCTAAGCCAATATTCGCATTGGCCAAACCTGTATAATCAGTTCCATCTGTTGGTGTAGTGGTTGGTGCAGCTGCACCTTGTTTAATAAGTATTAAAGTAGTGTTGCTAGGCGCAGCATTGGTAGACCTTGTCCAATTTAATGTTGCTGAAATGGTATTGATGCTACTTGCGGGTTGCACCGTTGCTTGTGCTGGGTAAGCGCAAGCTAGGGTAGAGTTAGAATTGTTAGTCGTACCGTTTGTATTGTAGTTGATAAAAAGTCCAGTACCGTGAGCTGCGTATAAAGTGAAGGAATATTGTGTGTTAGGCGTAAGCCCGGTTACCGCTAAAGGGAGCGAACCACTAGTAACATAACCAAGAATTTTATTTCCAGATCCTTGATCAGTAGCAGTAGTGAAGTTTGCATTTATTCCAGAGTAGGCAGCACCATCAACGGGGGTAAAGCCAGGGGTGCCGCTGTTTCCTTGCTGAGCCACCACTAAATAACTGGTTCCATTTCCACCTGTTTGGCCAACGCTTAATGAAACTTGCGTTATAGCTGTAATATTAACAGATGTTGGCTCGGTGGTAGGCTCTAAAGTTAAGGTTAATGAGCTATTGCCGCTAGCGGTATTGTTGTTTCCTGCGCGATCTTGAATAGCGGACGCTGGAATTGATGCGATCAAGGTTCCTGTGTTTCCAGTTGCAGAAGCGCCAATGTTAAAGGTAGTGCCATCATTCGGTGCAATTTCAGTTATGGATGTAACGCTTTCGCCTGTTTGTGTACCAGCAGTAATTGTAACATCTGTTGTAATAAATGAAGCAGTATTGATAGGTTCGCTAAAAACAACTTTGTATAAAACAGGTGTTGAAAAGGCAGGGCTGGTCTGAGCAGGATCAACGATTAACGAGGTAATTGTTGGTGCTGTATTATCTACAATAAATGTATTAGTGGCCGGGCTGCTAACTACTACGTTCCCTGCAGCGTCTGTTCCAGTGCCAACGGTTACCGTAGCAGTTCCATTTCCAGTCCAAGCAGTTCCAGCATTGTAAGTCCAAATAGTATTGTTTCCCCCAATGGTCATTAACTGATTGTTAACAACTGTTCCAGATGGTGCCACTACTGTAATTCGTGGGGTAGTTACAATTGGTTCGCTAAAAGTGAGGGTAATCGTTTGGGCTGTTGTATTACGAATGAATCCGCTTACTACAGAGTAGGTGGCAGATGAAGTAGGGGCAATATTATCGACTAAAAAAGTATTGTTGCTCGGATTTGGGGCAACTAAGTTGGTAGATGCATCTAGTCCTGTACCCGTTGTAACTGTAACCGTTTCGTTACCTGGCCAAACACTTGCCGTATATGTCCAAATCTTTCTGTTGGCGCCTAAAGTCATGTTTTGCCCCGTTACAATAGCACCACTTACAGATCCTGTTAGCGTTATGGTGGGAGTATTGACGATATCTTCATTAAAAGTTAATGTAATAGTTTGCGAAGCACCGTTTTTTATAGCGGATGAAGTATAAGTTGCCGCTGAAGTAGGGGAGGTATTATCATTGAACGATAAAATAACTAACCCGCTTCCACCCGTTCCACCGATCCTATTTGCTGTATTAACTAAATCCCATCCGCCACTTCCTCCAGAACCAGGGAAATTTCCATTGGTTCCATTTGTGCCATTGGGTGTATTTCCACCGTTGGCCCCGGCAGCACCACCACCAGCACCACCTGCTCCGCCAGTGAGTGTTGTTGCTACACCATTTGAACCGTTTCCTGAAATGCCAGGGCTACCACCGCCACCACCGCTACCATCTGCCGAACCTGTGGAATTTCCATTGGGAGTGCCTTCTCCTCCGGCACCACCATTAAAGGTGCCAGTTGAGGTAGCCGCACCTCCATTACCTGTTCTATCGGTTGCAGGTCCAAGAATAGTTTCTCCTCCATTGCCTCCAACAGCTGTTACACTGCCAAAAGTTGAGTTTCCTCCATTGCCACCATTTGTGCTTGCTGCCCCTCCATCTCCAGCTGCTCCTCCAGAACCAACGGTAACAACGAGACCCGTTGCACCAGCTGTGACTGTTGCCACGCCAGTATTGTAAGCACCACCACCGCCTCCACCACCTGCTCTGCCATTTGTAGAATTAGTGGCACCACCACCACCACCACCACCACCCCATGCCTGCACGGTAATAGATGTTACATCTTGTGGCGCATTGAAAGTGTTGCTCGCACTGTAAAAAGAAAACCCTTTTGGGTTAGCTGAGTTTATTGAAAGATCATAAACTGGAGAAGCCGCTGAACCAGTAAATTCGTACACCTGAACAAAATAACGAGTGCCTGCTGTGAGATTTGTTACCGTTACCGGGCCAGATACAACGTCAGCAAAAACAACCACTGCTTTACCTGTACCCACGTCCTGATCATTGGTTGACGCATTAAAATTTCCATTCGCATTTAGCGTGGTAATATTCGCCCCATTTACAGGTGTCCAATTTCCTGTTGCGTCTTTAACAACTACAATGCGGCCTGCTCCGCCTCCATTTGCCCAGTTGATGGTAAGCGAGGTGGTGTTTCCGGGGTTGGGTTGAAAGGTAATGTTACTGGCTTGTTGCGCCCAAGAAGCAGTAGTAAGTAGTAGGAGGGATGCAAAAAGAGTATAAATTCTCTTCATAGTGGTAGAGTATTAAAAATTCAAAAAATTAAAATCAAGTTATTCAAAACTTTCTCTCTCCATTTTGGAATGAAAAAGCATTGTGTTATTAAATTATTAGGAGTCTGACACTTTCAAAGTATCTTGACGCCTTAGTGCCGCGTTAGTTTTCAAATATTCTTCGCTATCGCTCGGAATGACAATTGGGTTTTATTTTTTTTTCTGCCATAGACCTGCCTTGCCGTCAGCAGGTTTCACTGATTTACATAGATGAGATTTTTCTGTGTCATCTGTTGCCAACTTTCATCTTTTTATCAAGCTGTGTTATTAGGCGTCTGACACTTTCAAAGCGTCTTGACGCCTTTGCTCTGCTTATTCTATATTTCCGTTCTTATCTGTCTTCATCAACAAAATACTTTTGGTGTTGGCCAGGTTGGTGGTGCCTAGCACCACATGGCCACCGTCTGAGGTGGTAATGATGCACGCACCCACATCTTCGTATTTGCTGCCATATGCCTTTGTCCAAATCAGGTCGCCAAAGCCATTTACTTTTACCAAGCAATAATCGGTTTCGCCCCGGCCGGCTGCACCGGTTAGTTTAGAGGTACCCAGCAGCACCATGCCACCGTCTTGTGTGGTGGCCAGGCTATTGCCATCGGCATCGCCATCTTGCGCAGGGAAGGGGTATGTTTGAGAAAACAACTGCGTAGTGCCAATAAATTTTTTAAGCGAAATAGTAGCATTGCCAGAAGCTGTGCTTTTTCCCACCATCGAAAATGTGCCTGCGCCAACCGAAATAATATCGTTGATGGTTTCGGTAAAGGTGCTGCTGGGGCTGTGGTCGTAATTGGTGGTAAGAGAATTGGTGGGGGTTTTTACCAATCGTATGTTGGTGGGGCTGTTGGTTTTCTTTACGCTGCCGCCCCAATAGGCTGCATCTTGGGCATCTACAAATAATCGGTTGGCAAGGTTAACCGATTCGCCTGCTCCGTAAATGCGGGTCCAGTTGGTAGCGAGGGTAGTTTTGTTTAGTTCGGCCAGCAGCATGTTGTCTTTAACCGGATCGGGCAATGAAGCCAAGATCATGTAGTTGCCCGTAGAATTAGTGCTTACTGCCATACCCTTTGCTTCGGTAGCAATGATTTTTAGGTTTGTTTGAAGCCCGTCTTTATCAACCACTACCACCAACACTTTTGAGATTCCATTCTGAATATCTTCGCCTACTATTACGTAACCACCTGCGGGGTCGGCCGAAATGCCGTTTCCTTTATAGCTCACCGTGCCGTTTACATCGTTGGCAAATTCGGGGAATAGTTTTTGCCAAACCAAGTTGCCAAACGCATCTGTTTTAATGAGTTTTATTTTATAGTAAGGTGTTGCCAGCCCCTCGGGTGTAATTTGTGTGGTGGCTAAAATCAATAGGCCTTTATCGGCTGTTTCCAACACGGTTTTGGCTTCATCGTTATTGCCGCCATTAAAGTACCTGACAAACGTAGGGGCCGAGGCGGGTGCCACCGAACTTTCTTTGGCGCACGCAGCAAGAAGTAGGCAGGCTATAAATACTTTTTTCATTGAGCACATTATTTTCGATGCGTTTTTTTCTTGGGAACGAAAATGGGTTTAGAGCCACCAATCATAACCGCAATGTTGTTGAGCGAATAATTGTTGAACTGGTTGCCATAGTCGAGTGTGTTTTCAAAATTAGTGCGGGTGTCGCTTGTTACATTCGAGAACCCGAATTGATAGCGAACATCGCCAGTTAAGTAAACAGAGCCTACTTTAATTTTTACGCCTGCACCAGCCACCACCGAAACAATCAGTTGCTTGATTGATTTGTTGATTTCTATGTCGGGTCCGCTGGTTACACTTCCCGATGTGCGCGTAAGCACTTGCTGCCGTGTGCCCGATAGCAAATAGCTAAAACTTGGCCCAAGTGTTACGTACGGATTGAACCGTGATTTCTTTTTAAGTTGATATTGCACCAGCACATTTAAATCTAACCACGCCTGTGTTTCGGTTGCGGCAAATTTAGCCACCGAGCCACTGCCATTGTCATTTAAAAAAACAGTGGGCACATCGTATTTGAACGAACGAGGGACATACAGTAATTCTGGTGCCAGCGTAAATCGCTTCAATAGTTCTTTATTCGAGTTTTGAAACAACCGCTTTTCAAAAGCAAGACCAAACTGAAGGCCAATGGTGCTGCTGTATTCGCCCAAGCCCTTGGCATCGGCACCTACATAATAGTTTGAGCTAACCGAAGGCTGAGAAATATTGGCTCCCAATTTTAAGCCTACGCTAAATACCGGTGTGGTGCGAAACGTATTGTACAAACCAATAAACTCTTGGGGGTCTACTTCTTTATTGATTTCAAAAAACGGATCGGCTTTGAGCAACAGCAACATGCTACTATCTGCTTTCTCGGGTTCTTCCAAATAAAGGAAGGCCATGGTGAGTAGTTTATAGGCTTCAACTTTTTCTTGCTTGGTAAAACCGTCTTTGCTCAAGCAGTCTTTCATTAAGCCGGGCAACTCGTGCAACCGGCCTTGGTCGTAGGTAGAGCGTGCCAAGCGCAAGGTTTGCGAGCAATTGGGTTGCTGTGCAAAGGCAGAAACCAGATTAAAAAATAAAAAGCCCGTTATTAAAATTCGCTTCATGCCGTATTATTTAGGTGGCGGTAAATTGGTACAGGTCGATTCGGGGGTAATATCGTCACCGATAAAAATATCCCACTCTTCTTGTGTTAAATTCCGTTTCAGCTTTCCGCACAACTCGCCCGCCATGGTAGTGATTTGAGTAGGCCATGCGTGAATAGTATAATCTGTTTCGCTTGCGCGGATGCCAGTTGTTACGCTGTGCATACCTGCCATGATTTGCTCGTCATCGGGCGAGAAGGCCATACTCCAAACCCAATCGTTATTGCTTAGCACGGTAGGTTGTTCTTTCAATTGCTCCATGTTCCACAAGCGAAGTGTTTTGTCTTTGCTGGCCGTAGCCATAAACTTGCCCGAGTGGCTGAACTTAATCTGTTCGATCTGTGAAGTGTGACCCGACAATACCCTGCGCGGGGTAGACATACCCAAGGCTACAATTCTTACTTCGCCCTTTTGATCGCCAATGATTACCTCGTTGCCAAGGGGCGTAAAGCTTACCGCTAAAATGTCGTTCAATGATCCTTTCAAGATGGTGTATTTGCTAACGGAGTAATTTCGCTTCACGTCCCAGATGTACAGATTGCCATCTTCGCCTACACCTGCTAGTTTGGTGCCATCGGCATTTAAGTCGATGGAAGTAATTTTTTCTTTTGAGTTGATTACTTCTTTGGCAGTACTTAGATCTGAAAACATAATGCTATGCCCTGAGTTGCAACGTGCAAAGAAGCCTTTGCCATCGGGAGCGAAGGTTACGTTTTCAATATCCGATTTGAACCCTGTTATTTTCTTTGGTTCTGCGCCAGCGTTATTCAAATCTACAATCATGGCATAGTTTGCATCACGATTTTCGGAGTACAATCCGCCAACGGCCAACAACCCGCCATCGGGGCTTACATCCATCGAATAGATTTGATAATAGATACCGAGGGCACTTGGTGGCGGCAACGAAAACTCTTTTAACAATTTGCCTGCCCATAAGCCGCCTTGTTGTTTCCATTGATACAACTTTCCATCGCTACCGCCCGAGAAGAGCGAGTTTGTTTTGATGCTCGTAACTACGGCACGTGCGGCTTTGGTGTGACCTTCTAAGCTTCGCGTAAGCGGATGATTGTATTTATCAAGTGCCGCGTGGAGGCCGTTGTAAATATCATCATCGTAGATATAGCCATCGTACTTTTTGTTAAAGTTGAAGGCTTGTTGTGCTAGCAATGCCTGCTGCACGGTATCATTCAACTGCCGCGATTTCAACGCAATGCTTTTTGCAATGGAGAGGTAGCGTCTGCGGTCGGCATCGCGCTTGGCGGCAATTGCTTCTTCTTTTGCTTTGGTTGCTGCTTTTTCACTTTTGATGGCCGCTTCTTTGGCAGCGGTAGCAGCTTTTTCGGCAGCGGTGGCTTTCACTAAATTTATCTCGGCCTGTGCTTTTGCTTTTATGGCTTCTTCTTTTGCCAACTCAGCATCTTTTCTTGCAGCATCGGCCTTTTCTTTCTCATCCTCAGCAACTTCTCTTGCTTTGTCAGCTTTCTCTTTTTCGATATTGGCTAACTTTGCATTTTCTTCTGCCTTCAATGCAAATTCTTTCGCTTCTTTCTCTTTCTCCAATGCCACCCCTCGTTGAATAAAGGCGTAGATCAAGAACATGAGCGCAATCACCATCAAAATACCAAACACAATGGCGGTGGTTCTTGCCCTCGCTAATTTTCGTTTTTGTTCAAGCTCTTTGATCCGCTGCTCGGTTTCAAATTCCTTCTTAGAATATTCAAGGAAGATGA
This sequence comes from Cytophagales bacterium, assembly GCA_013298505.1. Classification (GTDB taxonomy): domain Bacteria; phylum Bacteroidota; class Bacteroidia; order Cytophagales; family Cyclobacteriaceae; genus ELB16-189. The sequence goes on along the minus strand of JAAFHY010000062.1, from coordinate 9,071 downwards.
TGGTTCGCTCAAACGCAGGGTTATACCGTTGCCCCCACACCAACGTGGGCTTATGTTTTGCTTGCCAGTTAAGAGCCAATTGCAAATCGGGTGGCCTCCAAAGTCCGGCTTTGCCCACCTGGTACATGGCTGCGGCTTCGGCCAGTCGCAAATACATTTGCACTGCATCGGCCTCATCGTCTACCCAGTTTTTTAGTCGCACCCAAATGCGCATCAAACTTTCGTGCGATATGTCGATCATCGAACGACTGTGCAACGGTGTGCCATGCGCAGGTGTCAATAACGATCTTCCCGGCTCGCGGAATTTTTCGATCACTGCGATTACATCATTTTCCGACACATCCGCAATGGAGGCAATCTCGTTTAGGCGTGTGGGTCTGCGAATTCCAAAGTTCTCACCTCGTTTTTCGGTAATGGCTTTAAATATGATTTCGCAAATGCGTTGCTGATCTTCATCCAACTCGTCAAAGGCTTCGTTGGCGTGCATCGAAAGCGCCTCGGCCATGGTGCCAATGGCTTCATAATGCTTTAGGTCTACCAGTTCGCCTTCAAAATCTTTGTAGCGTGCCCAATAGCTCCATGTGCGCATGAGTGCATGTTGAAGAATTGGCAATTGATCAGGATTATCTCCTAAATCGTTTAACAATTGCTGAACTAATCGAGGTGCTATGTTGGCATTACCTACCGCTACGGGGCCTTCAATGGCTCTGCGCTTTTGCTCGCGCGTCATTTGCGGAATCAGGTAATGGCTATCGTTGATTTTTCTTGTCAGCTCTGGGAACTGAGCACAATCACCAATAAAATCCGATCGCATGGTGATGGCGATGTAAATAGGGGAGTCTTCGTAATTCACCGCCTCCATCAATAAGTTGATGAATGCTAGCGATTCGTTTACAGAGTTAGGGTCGGTGCTATCTTTAAAGCGGAATAATTCTTCAAACTGATCGACTAGTACTAAATAGTTTACGTCTGCCGATCTGCGCGATTGCTGAATGGCTTCAACCAAGCCAAGCGAACTACTTCTAAGCAATGTAGAAACAATGGTTCGCTTGATTTTTTTATCTTCGGTGTCTGCCAGATTGTAATCTTTGGCAGTCTTCAACAGTGATTCAGCCAAGTTATCAATTGGCCCCGAGCCAGGGCGCGTAACGATCACTTCCCAATTGGGGCTTGAGTCGGTCAGGAAGCCTCCGTATAAAATTGGCAATACCCCGCAATAAATAAACGAAGATTTACCACTACCAGAGGGACCGATTACTCCAACAAATCGACTCTTCGATAGTTTGAGTAGTACCTCATCGCTTTGCCCTTCGCGGCCAAAGAACAAGTGGCTTTCTTCGATCTTAAATGGCCTTAGCCCGGGAAAAGGATTTTCCGTTCCTACCACCGATGGTGTGCCGGGCATTTCGTCTACAATCTGGCTCATATTTTTGGGTGTTGATGTTCGTTAATAGATGAGGGTATTTCCAAAACGCAATTTCCATTTCGGAGATTGCTTCGGTCGTTCCTCCCTCGCAAAGACGTTACATTAAGATTAGTATGGATGTTCATGATATAGTTAACCTCCAAATTCATTTAGAAAATTTTTCAATGTTTCGAGCGATCGGTTACTGTCGCTTGAAATGATCGTTAGGTTTTGATTCTTGTACGAATCTAAATTTCCGCTTCCAACCAATGCTTTTCCTTGTATGGGTTTCTTTCTTCCGAAGCCGGGGGCTTTCAATAGATCGAGCACTTTCATCCGCACCCATTGGTCGTTTACTTTTCCTTTGAAGATGATGGCGGCATCAAATGTTTTTAGGTTTTCGATGTGGCGTTTGCGCACTTCCAATAAGTCGCCTTCAAAGGCTGGGGACAAAACTTTAAAGCCTGACTTTTCAATTGCTTCTTGAAAAGGTTTTACTTCCATCGAATCGACCCGATCGTGAACTAGATAAATAGATTTGCCCGATGACTCTTCTAGGCGCACGCGATCTTGTGAATCGAGCAATTCTTCTCTCACAATATTTTTAAAATCTTCCAGCGGGTTTTGCATGATCTCGGCACCTTCTTGCGCTTCGGTATCGCGCTTGAGGGTTTCGATAAATGCCTTTTGCCTGTCGCTGGCATTTTTTAGGTTTTGCGCAATCCAGATAAGGCGCGAAAACTCTTGTTTGGTTTGCCTCTTAGCAACAGCCGACTCTGCTGCTAGTTTATTTTGTAAATCGACAATTGAGCGATCGCCTCCTTCGGGTATTTCGCCATAGGCACTTCCAATTAAGTGGATAGAGAGCGTACAATCTTCTAAATCTTTTTTGATCGACCGCTCTACTTCGTTGATGTTGGTTGGCAATGTATGATTCGGTAATACCACGTAGCCGTGGCGCAACAGTTCGCGTTTGATGATATTTCGCTGCACCGATAGATCGTGTCCTGTTTCGGCCAGGTAAATTGTTTTTCGCTTGTAAATATTTTTTACTTCCGATTTTGAATCGCCTTCTTTCAATACAACCAATGCCTCGTGGATGTCATATGCCAGATCGACCATCTTCATCCAATATTGCTTTTCTGCTTCTATGCTGAAGAAGTCTGAATACTCTTTCATGCTTCCGGTTTCGTCATCGAGTTGGTACATATCGTAACCAAGCGAATCGCGTAAGCGCGGAGGCTGCTCTTGTATGCTGAGAGGCGATTTCAGTACTTTAAAAATCCGATTTGTTTTTGTGCTGCTGGCAGATTTGTTAAAGGCTTCCACCAAATCTAAGCAACGCCCCGACTGTGCAAATTCTTTGGTTAAAATGGTAACTAAAATAGCGGCATTGTCGAGCGCGGGTGCAGTGGCGGTATCGAATTCAGATTTAATGACCACTACTGGCTTGGTGCCCAGCACCTGAAACAGCATCAGTTCTAAAAACTTTTTGAATTGCGTTACCCAACCTTGCTCACTTTTTTTGGCGGCTTCGTTGTCTTTTTCTGCGTAGGTAACTAGTACATCAATTTCAAAGGCCATGATTATGCGGTTTGGTTTGCGAGTTTGTTTTTCCGTTCGGTAACATTATAAATAAGGCCTTGCGCCAATTCGTGATGGCTGGCCAATACAAAATAAAAATCGGCAATGTTGATTTTAAATATTACAGCTCTGTTTACAGCTTCTACTTCGGTAATGGTAGGCGTGGGGCCTTCGTGGAAAAGATCGCCAAACACTTCGCCTTGATTGAGTGGTTGAACCATATCAGTATTGTTTTTCAAAATAACATCGCCCGAAGCTTGAATTAGAATGGGGATTTCACCCGCAGGTATGGATAACTTTTCGCGTGGGCTTAGCGTAATAGGAATAATTTTATCAGCTAAGTCGCTCAATACTTTTCCTGTAATGCCACTAAACGCTGGCAACTTTTTGATGAGCATTACCATTTCAATCGACAAGAAAAATCCATCGTCAAGCCCGTCTAGCAATTGATTGTTTTCGATGGCTGAGTCGAGGAACTTTTTGTCTTTGAAGGGAAGGCGATCGGCCACCACTTGATAGGCTTCTTTATCTTTATTAAAAATTACCCAAGCAGTAGTCTCTTGAATGAGTTTATCGCGATTGAACATTTGGCTAATCAAACCACGACTTACCCTAAAATCGGGAATGTAAACAGTAGAGTGTACAGCACACACTTTTGTCCATCGGTTGTTATAATTAAAGTCACGATTTAAAATGTAGTTGAGCGTTTGTATGGGATTATAACTTTCGCGTGGAAAGAAGATTTGTAATTTTTCTAGTTTATCAGCTGTTGTACTATCATCTAATAGTGGAATCAATTTTGGTTTTAGGTCTTGCTCAACAAAAAGATCAAGCAACTCCAGCGCATATTGAATACTATCGGGTGTGCCGATTTCTACGTTTGTTTTTACCAGCTGAACTGATTCGGGTTCGTACAATAAAGAAAGTAAAAGCGTAAGGTGATCGTAGTTTTCTCTAATCTCTTCGCGCAATGCTTCGCGCACAAAGTTGAAATGCTCGGCCTCGGCCAACTCATCGAGTGCAGCCAAGTTCCAAAGCGTTTTACTCATCTCTACATCCAACAATTCTTTAACGGCCAGTGCTTCGCGCCCCGAAGCGCGGTAGTTGATTAGGCGCAACGAGTATAAGATTTGCCTTACAATCCGCTTATCAGGATAGTCGATCTTTTTCCATAGCAAGGGCATTCCGGCTTGACCGCCAATATGGCCAATAATTTGGATGAGTTTTGCCATTACCAATTCGTTTTGACCCGACTTATGGAACGCCATTTCTAAGTAAGGCAACACAGCCTCGCCTGACTCTTTTAGCGCAGCAGCGGCTTGGTGTGCATAAAGAGGAGACGACAGCAACTCGATCAGCACACCATAGGTCTCTGGCTTTTTTACTTTGCGGGCGGTAAGCAACGCTTCGGTACGTACTTTTTGATCGGCATCGCGAAGTAATTCAAGCAGAATGAAAATAGTTTTTTGATTGGTAAGCTTGCGCAACAATTTAGCGGCCAACATCCGATCTGCTTGCTTCACCGATTTGCTCAGCTTCATCAACTTATCGGCTGAGATAGAAAGCAAATCACTGTCTTCGGCTGCGCCTGCTGCCATGGAGGCAAGGCCTTTAATTTCTCCGCCTTCACTTGGTTGCAAGTCCAAGTCTTTCATTTTATCCAATGCAAACTGGCGTACTTTCTTTATTTTACTTTCGCTTAGTTGAATCAGCGATGACTCGAACAAGGCAGGCTCCAACTTCTCCATAAGCTTAAGCCCATAGATCACTTTTTCTTCGGCCGTACTTTGAATCTCTTTTCCTAGCACGCTATCCATGGTGTATTCTCTCACCACATCTTTCTCTACAGTCGCTTTGTTTTTTACTAACGATGATTGCAGCGTTTCGCGATAGCCTGTATACATTCTGTTGGTAAGCCAATACCAAAGGGCAAGAATGGGGATGGTGAACAACGTAACAGATAGAAGAGTAAAATTTTCAAACTGATTGATGATTACGATCAATCCCCCCGCTACTGTACTGGCAATGGCCATTACGGTTCCCTCAATTTTTGTTTGGGTATCTATTTTTATATCCTTATCAATTGGGACATAATAGAATTTAAAGGTAGGGTTGTCGAGTGCGTCTTTGAGTGAGTTGACAAATAACTTACTCATAGCAATGGCAATGAAAAAGTAAATAACAGATCCTTTTCCGGAAACGAGTGGATCGAAGCCCATTAATGAACCTAACCCCAATGCAGCACCCGTAAATAAAATTAACAAGATGGGGTTGATAATCAACGAAACGCGCAGTCCATAATCTTGGTTGATACGGTCGGTAGCAAACGTGGTGAAGAGGAAAGAGAAAATTACCACTGTCGCTTCAAAAAGACTTAAGAATACGGGTAACTCAGTTTGGTTGAACTGAACGGTTGAGATATTAAAAAACGAATAATCTACGAAGCGCAATGCCACGGTTGATACAATCACAAAGGCCGAAAGAGCGATGATGTATTTGTTGGTTATAAATCCAATAAAAGACAGTTTTTTGATTTCGGATTCTGACTTGACTACTGATTTATCGCTCGTTAAATATTTGTTGGCAAGAACAATAAATAAAAGTAAATAGCCCACCGCGCTAAACAAGCCGATTGTGTAGAGAGAAACAATTGGTACTCCATAGGCGAGTGCAACAGGGATTGAGAAAAATGCAAGAATAGAAGCAAAGCTGGTTCCTAAATCTACACTACCAATAATCCGCTTGGCTACTCGAACATTGAACATACGGCTAAACGACCCCCAAAAAATTAGTTGCGTAATGAAGGTGAACGGAAGTATAAGAATAAACCCAAAGCGATATAACAAAACCTTATCTTCGACAAAGCTATCACCAAATTCAATAAAGGCAGTAAGGCCAATAATTAACACTAAATTAATAATAGCGAGGCTCTTGAAAGAAATGCGGCCTTGTAGAAAATTGTAGAGCATGGTAATGCCAATGCCGAATATTCCAGAATAGAAGATGGCAACGGGCAAATCGGTTTTTTCGCTGATGGAAGGTGATGTTAAGAAGAGCGTTTGCGATGCAACGGCTACAGTAGCCAAGAAAAGCCCCATTAAAAAACTAATGGCCAACAACAAACTTACAGGGCCTGTCTCTTCAGGTTCTACATCCAATAACTTCCATAGCCGTTTTATCATAGGAGACTAGTTTACGTTTAAAATTGAAACATTTTGGCGAAAATTCCTAACAATTAAAGATTCTGTAAAAGTTTGTTACTGTTTGTGATTACTAGCATGTTAAGCTATGGGTGTTAAATTAACGTTACCTCCACTTGGCGAGTGGGGCCTTTAGCTGAGTAAGTGATAAGACGGATATGTAAAACTATTTAAACGAAAGAATGCCCTTGTAATATTTTGAAGGGAATCGGAATGGTGACTCACCTCAAAATAGACTAGAATTGTGAAATTTTTTAATGTGGTTTTCTATGAGGTATCTTTTAATCAGTTCTCTTTTCTTGGTTTTTCCGATCAGTTTTGTCTTAAGCCAAGTTCCTAAGAGCCTTGGCGAAGCTCAGCGGCTTTTTGCAGTTCGCAACTATGACCAAGCCTTGCCCAAATACCTGGAATCTTTTGAAGCAGGGGCTAAAGATCCACTCGCATTTTACCAAGCTGCACAGTGTTACATGCATTCGCAAAGTATTGATATTCAGATTAAAGGAATTGCTTTGATTGAGAAAGCTGTTGAGCTAAAGAAAGATATTTTGCCTGCGGCTTATTTTGATTTGGCCACGCTTTATCTAAAAAACGAGCAGCTTCAAAAAGCCACCGAAGCCTTTACCGCTTACCGAAACTTGGTAAAAGCCGATAAGAAACTGGTGGCTATGGCCGACAAGGGGCTTTCGGCCTGTCAAAACGCGATTGCCATAATGTCGGTGCCACGAAATTTTACGGTGCATGGATTCCCTGGCTCGGTAAATACGGCCTATACTGAGTACAACCCCGTTGTTTCTGCTGATGAAAGTGTGTTGGCCTTTACGGCACTTCGCCCCAACACTGGGCGCACTCGATCGGGCGATAAGTTCATTGAAGAAATCTACGTTTCGTACAACAGATCAGGAAACTGGAGCGAACCCAAAGTGGTACCGATCTCATCAGAATATAATGTGGGCACTGCAGGTATTTCGGCCGATGGCCAAAAAATGGTAGTGTTTATGGGTGGTGCTACCGACCCTGGCAACTTATTTCAAGTTACCAAAACGGGTGAAGAGTGGTCGAAGACGACCATTTTGAGTTCTACTATTAACTCGCAAGGCCTTGAGTCTACCTCAAGTTTAACACCCGATGGCAAGACCATTTATTTTGCAAGCGATAGGCAAGGTGGCAAAGGCGGCTTAGACATCTGGAAAATCGAAATGAAGTCCGATGGAAAATGGAGTTTGCCCGTTAACCTGGGGCCAGAAATCAACACGAAAGACAACGAAGACGCACCGTTTATCCATCCCGATCAAAAGACGCTGTTCTTTACCTCTGATGGCCACGCTACCATGGGAGGAAGGGATATTTTTAAAACCAGTTTAGTAAATGGCAAATGGACAAGCCCCGAAAATATGGGTTATCCGGTAAATACAACCTCTAACGATAACTACTTTACCCTATTGGCAGATGGTAAAAGAGCTTACTTTTCATCTGATAGAAAAGGGGGGCAAGGGGCACAAGATATTTACTATTTAGATATGCCCGAAAACGCGATGACCATTCCTCTTACCATGATAAAGGGGCGAGTGATTAACAGCGAAACAGGCAAGCCAATGCCCACTAAAATGTATGTAGTCGATAAGCAAACAAAGAAAGAGCTAGAATTTGTGTACGATCCAGATCCAACAACAGGTGAATACCTGATTATTCTTCCGCCATCGCGCGATTACGATATTGTTATTGAGTCAGAAGGTTTTTTGCCCTATACGCTCAACGTAAATATTCCTAACCAAACTTATTTTTATGAGTTGTATCAGCAAGTAAGCCTCAAAACAATTAAGCAGTTTGATGTGGTGGTAGGCCAGGAAGTGCAAGTGAAAAACGCCTTTTATGATACCGATGGCGATGTGAAAACCGATGTGCGTAAATCGAACGAAGCCAAACTGGTGCAAACCGGCAAAGTAGATGTATATGATATGATGCTTGATTTGATGGCGTCAAACGATAAAGAGGGAATCGATTATTTGGTAGGATTGATCGAACATACCGATCCGATTGATGGCGTAAACTTTGATGAGAAGCAAAACTCTAAGATTGAAGTGGCCACACGCACCTACTATTTTGATGAAAGCGATGAGAGTAAATTTGAACAGAAGAAGGTAGATGGCAAAACTATTTTTTCGTTGCCAACGATGAACATTACCGAAGAGATTAAAAATAAAAAGACAGTGGAAAGGGTGATCAACTACGACAAGGCTGTCTTAACCAAATTTGTGAAAGTATTTTTCGATCAAGGTAAAAGTGATATAAAACCTCAATATAATATAGAATTGGAAAACGTATTAAAGACATTAAAACAATACCCCGATTTAGGTGTTGAAATTTCTGGGTTTGCCTCAGCCGAAGGATCGGAAGAAGCTAACAGAGAACTTTCAAACAAACGTGCCATCGCCATTCTCGATTATTACAACCACCAAGGCGTAGTGCGGAGAAGAATTGTGGCCAAAGGATATGGAGCTACCAAAGATCAAAAGGCATCGAAAGAAGAAGGTAGGAGAGTAGAGGTGCGGATTGTGGAAATAAAATAAAGGACATTTCTAAAAATCCAACAAACGTCTTTGCGAGGGAGGAATCTCGATGATCCTATCGGGAAAGCAATCTCTAGTTAGTAGGCTCCAAAATTGGGGATTGCTTCGCACCGATAAAACATTGGGGCTCACACTGACGGATAGGCTTTAGAGATGCACATAAACTAACAACTAGCGCTTAATTGGTATGCGATCAAAAAAAATATTCATAGCTGTTTGCATTTTGTTTTTTATCGGCATTGCCTACCTAAGCTATGACATTAGTACCAAAACCACTTTTCCCGGTTCTAAATCTCAGTTGAAAGAGCGCTTAAA
>JAAFHY010000061.1 GCA_013298505.1 Cytophagales bacterium | reverse complement strand
GATGATTGAGAAGGCCTTTAGCGTAATGATTCCAAAAATCGACATCGGTAACAATACGAAGAGCGTCATCAATGGATTAATGTTGATCAGAAATCCAATGGAGATGATGGCGGTTAGCACACCACCCACCAATTGCACTAAGCCAGTACCAACAAGATTTCGAACTCCCTCTACATCGTTCATCACGCGTGAAACCAAGGCTCCTGATTTTTGATTGTCGAAAAAGCGGGTAGGGAGGCGAAGCAAATGCTTTTGCACTTTTGATCGGAGTACAGAGATTAAATGCTGTGCTTCAACACTTAGTATTTTGGTAAGTAAAAAAGAAGTTACCGCTTGTATTAGAATGGCAACGGTAAGGGCACCAAGCAGCCAGGGGAGTTTATCAAGTTGCTTGTTTACCAAGATGTCATCCATAAAAGGCTTGGTAGCCCAGGGAGGTACAAGCCCAGCTGCTCGACTGATAACTATTAAAATAAGGCCAATGAACAGAAGTTTTTTGCGAGGCCAAATAATGGTTTTAAAAACGTGGCCGATGGTGACTTTAGATTTAGGCATAAATTTAAGAGCAAATCATAAAACTTTAATGACGCAAAGTAAGTTCCTTTTAGTGTATCGGTTCGCTATATTTGGTAAGATTCTTTTTGTAAATAAAACCCCCTAGCTTGTAAAAATCTTTCAGACTTAATGTAACCCAACATGAAAAGTGCAATTCTATTGATATTGATATCTAGTTCGTTGTATTCACAAAGTTTTACCAAAGGCGAACTCGCTAAATGGAAAAAGCAAGCAGACGGTATCACCATCATTAGAGATAGCTGGGGGATTGCCCATGTTTATGGCAAAACTGATGCAGATGCTGTATTTGGTATGCTGTATGCTCAATGCGAAGATGATTTTGAGCGCGTAGAGCAAAATTATATTAATGCACTAGGTCGTTTGGCCGAAGTAGAAGGCGAAGAAAAACTATACAACGATTTGCGCACTCGGCTATTTCAAGATAGTACCCTTGCGATTTCAATTTTTAATCAGAGCAAAGGTGAAATGAAGAAGTTGATGATTGCCTTTGCTGATGGGATAAATTATTATTTAGCTACCCACTCTGAGGTCAAGCCAAGGCTTATCAAAAAATTTAAGCCGTGGATGCCTTTGTTGTTTAGCGAAGGCAGCATAGGTGGCGATATAGAAGCTGTATCGCTAACACGCTTGCGGGATTTCTATGGAGATGGAAAAGATGCAACTAAAATTGAGCAAGAGAATTTAGATGATGGGTTAGATCCAGAGCCGAAAGGATCGAACGGTTTCGCGATCGCACCTTCGCGGTCGGCTACAGGTAACGCACTTTTTTTAATCAACCCGCATACTTCTTTTTATTTCCGTCCTGAAATTCAAATGACGAGCGAAGAAGGGTTGAGTGCCTATGGTGCTGTTACATGGGGGCAATTTTTTATTTATCAAGGGTTTAACCAACACTGTGGCTGGATGCATACTACTAGCATGGCCGATGCCATTGACGAATATGCTGAAACGATTATCAAGAAACAGAATTCGTTATTCTACAAATATGGTAGCTCGCTTTTGCCGGTGCGAGAGAAGAAAATTACCTTGAGTTATAAAACAAGCGAAGGCCAGAGCAAGCGACAGTTTGTTGTTTACTATACCCAGCATGGGCCTGTTGTTGCCAAAGAAGGCGAAAAATGGATCAGCATTAAGATGATGCAAGAACCATTAAAGGCATTGACCCAATCTTATTTAAGGACGAAAGCAAACGGACTAATGGATTTCAAAAAAGTAATGGAGTTCCGCACGAATACGTCTAATAATACTGTGTTTGCTGATGACCAAGGTAACATTGCTTACTTCCATGGAAATTTTATGCCAAAGAGAAATGCAACCTATAATTATAGTTTGCCTGTAGATGGCAGCGATCCCGAAACGGATTGGAAGGGATTGCATAACGCTGACGAAACTATTCAAATCGTTAATCCAAAAGTTGGCTGGATTCAAAACTGTAACTCGACTCCTTTTACGGCAGCTGGGGCTGATAGTCCTGATCGGAGTAAATTCCCTACTTACATGGCGCCCGATTCAGAAAACCCGCGCGGCATCCATGCCAATCAAGTATTAAGTAGAGAGAATTCATTTACATTGGATAAATTAATTGCCGCAGCCTATGATTCTCATTTACCAGCGTTTGAAACATTAATACCCACTTACGTGAATACATACTATCATGTATTTAAGACTGATATTATCACGAGCGAAAAAATAAAGGAACCAATTGAACTTTTGAAAAATTGGGACAAAAGGTATGCGAAAGAATCTGTGGAGATGACCATTGCTTTTTATTGGACACAAGAGTTACGAGTGCGGTTGGCCAGTCAGTTCACTCAGGGAATGGGGCAGTTGGAAATGCTAAGTGTAATTGAAAAATCAACAGATGAGATAAAAGTAGCTGCATTAGTAAAAGTGCTCGATGATTTACAGCGCGATTTCGGTACGTGGAAAGTTCAGTGGGGCGAGGTGAATCGGTTTCAGCGGCTTACAGGTAAAATCAACGAAACATTTGATGATAGCCAACCCAGTTTACCGGTTGCATTTACATCATCTTTTTATGGATCGTTGGCCGCGTTTGGCAGCAGAAAATATCCGGACACTAAAAAAATGTATGGGTATGTGGGAAATAGTTTTGTTGCCGCGATAGAGTTTGGCAAACGTGTTAAGGCTAAATCTGTTTTAGCTGGTGGCGTAAACAACAACCCAGCTTCTAAGCATTTTGTTGATCAGGCAGCAATTTATTGCGAGCCCCGTTTTAAAGATGTTCTCTTTTATCGCGAAGATGTGGAGAAGAATAGGGAACGAAAATACCACCCTGGCGAAAAATAGCTAGGCACTATTTCTCAACTCACGATTGTAGGCGATTTGCCATTCGCTCATTTTTTTTACGAGGGCTTCTTCTTTGGGTGTAAAGGGTAAGCTATCGTCCATCGAATGATGAAGTTCTTCAAGGGTAGCGAAAAATTGAAGTCTAAATTCAAATACAACCTTAGCACTAATTGCTTTCTTAAAATCGCGGAGCGTTGTAACATCGTTGATCCAGTACAGCGAAATATTTTTTTCTACTTCCTCTGATCCAGGCAGAAATGAAATACCCGACCTTTCTAGTCTGTGCTGCACTTCTTTTTCAAAACCTTCTTTGCCCTTAATATATATTGTTACCCAACTCATGGAGTGTAAAAACTAATTATTGATATTTAATATTCTGTTGATTTGCTTGTTAGCCAAACAGGCTTTGGTTTAGAGATATCTTCTATTAGGGCAATTCTTAATAGAAGCTGCTGATACTACAACTTTACGGATTAGTCTGATTTTGGTTGCGATTTTTTTTTGCGGGCGACAATTACGCTACGCATACAACCGCTGCTTTTGCTCTTCTACTTTTTCATTTTCAATGTATTCATCATAGGTGGTCATTTTATCGATGAATCCTTTTGGTGTGATTTCTATAATACGTGTAGCAACGGTTTGTGTAAACTCATGATCGTGCGAAGTGAAAAGTACTGTGCCAGGGAAATCTTTTAGCGCATTGTTAAATGCCGTGATGGATTCCAAATCTAAATGATTGGTCGGTTCGTCTAGTATCAATAAGTTGGCTCCGGGCATCATCATCCTCGATACCATGCACCTCACTTTTTCACCACCCGAAAGCACATTACACTTTTTAAATACCTCTTCGCCTGAGAAAAGCATTTTACCTAAAAACCCGCGAATATAAACTTCATCTTTATTTTCTTCTTCGGCATATTGCCGCAGCCAATCAATCAGGTTATCGTCTGATTGGAAGAAACTCTCATTGTTTCCGGGCAAGTAAGCGGTGGTAATGGTTTGGCCAAATGTAAACGAGCCTGATGTGGGGGCCAACTCATTATTTAAGATTTGAAACAGCGATGAAATGGCCAAGCCTTCGCGACTTAGGAAGGCAATCTTTTCTCCTTTGTTAACAAAGAAATCTAGATTTTTGAAAAGGGGTGTACCATTTACCGAATAGGAGAGGCCTTCCACATGCAAAATCTGATCTCCCGCTGTTCTTTTTTGATTAAAGATAATAGCAGGATATTTTCTGTTGGAAGGTTGGATATCATCGACATTTATTTTCTCCAATAATTTTCTGCGGCTAGTTGCTTGCCTCGATTTAGAAGCATTTGCGCTAAAACGCATAATAAATTCTTGCAACTCTTTTTTCTTTTCTTCCGCTTTTTTGTTGGCCGATGCTCGCTGTGATGAGGCAAGCTGACTAGACTGATACCAGAACGAATAGTTTCCAGTGTATAATTTAATAGCACTAAAATCAACATCAACAATGTGCGTGCAAACTGTATCTAAGAAGTGTCGATCGTGCGAAACAACAATTACCGTATTCTTAAACTCCAAAAGGAAATCTTCTAACCAACTTACAGTTTGTAAATCCAAATCGTTGGTAGGCTCATCTAAAATCAAAATATCGGGGTTGCCATAGATAGCTTGTGCCAGTAGAACTCGCACTTTTTGGTTACCGCTAAGTTCTTTCACAAGTTTGGTATGGTCTTCTTCTACAATGCCAAGGCCACTCAATAAAGCGGCTGCATCCGATTGCGCATTCCATCCGTTCATTTCTGCAAACTCAGCTTCCATTTCAGATGCTTTGATTCCGTCCGCTTCCGAAAAATCAGGCTTCATGTAAATAGCGTCTTTTTCTTGCATCAGTTTCCAAAGTTTGCCGTGGCCCATTATTACGGTGTCTAGCACGGTTACTTCGTCAAATTCATAATGATTTTGGCGTAGCACGGCCATTCGCTTGCCAGGGTCTATCGCAACATGACCAGAGTTTGGATCGATATCGCCTGATAAGATTTTTAGAAAGGTGGATTTGCCAGCCCCGTTCGCACCAATTACTCCGTAGCAGTTACCTGATACGAATTTGATGTTTACTGAATCAAAGAGAACCCGCTTGCCGAAGCGTAACGAAACATTGTTTGCTGCAATCATGAAAATAAAAAATTGAGGCGCAAAGGTAAGGAAAGGCAGGAACTTTCAACTTTGAACCTTCAACTTTGAATTAGCTTTGTTACTATTGCTTCGATATTTCAAATTCTACTCGCCTATTCAACTGTTTGTGATCTTCTGTTTCTTCTTTTGATACAATGGGCTTTGAACTTCCATAACCAATGGCAACAACTCTGCTCTTCGCGATTTTAAACTCATTGAATAGATAAAGTTTTATGGCATCGGCACGCTCTTGCGAAAGGGTTAAGTTCAGCTCTTCGTTTCCGGCAGAATCAGTATGTCCTGAAATGTTTAATTTAAGATCGGGATGATCGGTTAAGAAATTACCCAGTTTTGCTAAGTCATCGTGCATGGAAGGAAGTATTTGTGCTTTTCCGTTTTCAAAAGCTACTGACTTAAAAGCAATCTTTGTTTCCATGGGCTCGGCAATTTTATTGATCTGTTTATCGCCATCCAAAAAGAAAACTTCTTCCATCCTAAAATAGTTATCGCCTTGTATTACTAATAGATAGTGACGCTTATTTATTAAGTCGAACCCAAACGTTCCATCTTTTTGAATAAACTGCGGTGCCACTTCAACTGCCGAGTCTAAGTCAATTACCGAAACAATCCCGCCAAGGGGTTTGCCATTTTGATCGATCAGCGATCCGCGTAAGCGAATGGTTGCCAGTGGCTGTGCTTCCATTGGCACGGGAAACGAATACAAATCGAGGTTTTTCTTATCGTCTTCGTTTGAGCGTGCATAGTACAAATCATGTGCCTGAGAGTCGATTGTAAAATAATATTCATCGCCTGCTCCATTTACTAAGGGTCCTATGTTTTTTGGTTCGCCCCACATTCCATTTTGCCTGTACGATTTGTAAATATCAAAGCCACCGAAGTTTAGCGGCTGCCCATTTGAACTATAGTATAGCACATTATAGCGGTGATGGAAGTATGGACTCAGCTCGCTGTTGATGGTGTTGATGGTGGGTCCTGCATTTTTCGCTTTGCCCCACTTGCCCCTGCCGTCTTTAATAGAATAGTAAATATCAGATACCCCAAATCCCCCCGATCTAGTGGAGGCAAAAAATAGAGTGTCGCCATGGTGCGAAAGTGAGGGCTGCGAATCCCAGCTGCTACTATTTATGTTAGGTCCTAGGTTTTTTATATCTGTCCAGGTGCTGTCTTTTCCTAAATGCGCAGCGTACAAATCGCAATTACCAAGCGAGCCAGGCGCATTGCATCTAGAGAAGTACAAATATTTTCCGTCTTGACTTAAACAAGCGGAGCCTTCGTTGTAATCAGTATTGATATTTTTAAATGGTTCAGTATGCGCCCAAACTCCATCAACCTTAAGTGCATAAAAGAGATCTTCATTAAACCCATTTTCTTTTGTATTTCGCTTAGAGGTAAAGAGCAACACAAAATCTACGTTGCCCATCGTGGGGCCATAGTCTTCTTTTGCAGAATTGATTCCTTCGCCCATGTTTACTAATACTGAGTGTGGTGGCCGCAGGGTATCAATTTCTTTGCGATAGTCAACTAGTTTATAATAATAATCGAGCGGAACGTAATTCTCTTTTTTTTCGGTTTCTACTTCATTGTAGGTTTTGTAAATCTGGGTAATATCAATTCCTTGTTGATGATGCTTAAGCACCAATCTATAAAGTTGAATGGATTCGCCTTTGGGACCATGGTCGGCTGATAACTTAGCTAATTTCCAAAGCATGGGGGCATTCTTAGAAAAATTTTCGATTCCAAAATTTAGTACATAGCCCTTTAGTGCTTGATACATCTCTTTTTGTGTTTCGGGCTTATCGAGCTGTTTGATCTTGTTTAGTTTTGAAGCATCGGAATAGTAGCGCAGTTTGTTTAAGTTGTGAAAATGGAATATGCCAGACTGGCTATTTTTATGAAGTGAGTCGTTAAGGTTAAAAGCTTTTGAATTTGATTGACTATTCCGTTGGCCATGCAATCGAGCAACGCCCATCACCATTAATGCCGCTAAAACTATTAAAAACCGAAACCTGCTATTCTGAATCATACAACTAACTCTTCAATCAACGAAAATTGAAACAATTTTGAAATATAACCAAAACGGTGGCATAGGTATTGACTATTTAACCGCCTTTCACGTTTTAATTGGAGACACCCTTTTTTTGTGTCATATTGTCATTGATCTATGTTTAAAACTTTAGCCGCTAGCCAAGTTCAGGAAGATTCTGAGGAATTGATCCAGTTGATTAACCCTGAACAAGAGATGGAATTGAAGCCGGAGGACTTACCGGAAGAGCTTTCCATTTTGCCGATCAAGAATACCGTATTGTTTCCGGGCGTTGTTATCCCGATTACTGTTACTCGTCAAAAATCTATCCGATTGATAAAAAAGGCTTATCAGGGTAATCGAATTATAGGTGTGGTAGCGCAAAAAAATAAGCAAGCCGAAGAGCCGGGTGTAGAAGATTTGTATCGTTTTGGAACGGTGGCGCGGATCATAAAAATGTTGGTTCTGCCAGATGGCAACACCACGATCATTATACAAGGAAAAAATCGCTTTGCTATTAAAGAGTATGTACAAGAAGAACCCTTTTTGGCTGCTAAAATTGAATTGCAACCTGAGTTACATATTGATTTAGAAAGTAAAGAGATAAAGGCATTGGTCCAATCGTTGAAAGATGCCGCTTTCAAAATCTTAAAGTTAAATCCCGAGATTCCGCAGGAGGCGCAAATGGCATTGGATAATATTCAGAGCATGGCTTTTCTTATCCACTTCCTGGCCTCGAACTTAAATGTAGATGTGGCCGATAAGCAAAAAATTGTAGAAACAAATAATATTGTAGATAGAGGCACTTTACTTTTGAAGTACATGTTGAAAGAGATTCAGATGTTGGAGATCAAGCACGAAATACAAAAGAAAGTGCATACCGATATTGATCAACAGCAGCGCGATTATTTCTTAAGACAGCAGATAAAGGTATTGCAGGATGAATTGGGTTTTGATGGGCCTGATAAAGAAATTGAAAAATTGCGCAAACGAGGTGCCGAGAAGAAATGGCCCAAGCAAGCAGCAGAACATTTTGCAAAGGAGTTAGACAAGCTACAGCGAACAAATCCACAAGCGCCTGATTTCCCTATCGCCATGAACTACGCGGAGTTTATGCTTGATATGCCGTGGGATGAGTATACGTCCGATAATTTTGACCTGAAGAATGCGAAGAAGATTTTGGACAAAGATCATTTTGGATTGGAGAAGGTAAAAAACAGAATACTTGAGTACTTGGCCGTGTTGAAATTGAAACAGAACATGAAAGGGCCAATTCTCTGTTTGTATGGCCCACCGGGCGTGGGAAAAACTTCGCTTGGAAAATCCATTGCCAAAGCACTGGGAAGAAATTACGTTCGTATGTCGTTGGGTGGAGTGCACGATGAAGCTGAAATTCGTGGACATCGCAAAACGTACATTGGCGCTATGCCTGGAAAAGTATTGGCGAATTTGAAGAAGGCAAAATCGTCTAATCCGGTTTTTGTTTTAGATGAGATTGACAAAGTGCGTTCTGAATTCAGAGGTGACCCTTCGTCAGCACTTTTGGAGGTGTTAGACCCCGAGCAAAACAATGCGTTTGGCGATAACTATTTAGAAGTTGAATACGATCTATCGAAAGTACTGTTTATTGCCACGGCTAATTCGCTCGATACCATTCAGCCTGCGCTGCGAGATCGAATGGAAATCATTGAGCTCACAGGGTATACCGTGGAAGAGAAATTGCAGATTGCCATCAAACACTTGGTGCCAAAGCAATTGAAAGAACACGGATTAGGTGCTACTGAAGTGAAGTTTTCGAAGGAGGCATTGCTAAAAGTAATTGAAGCCTATACACGTGAATCCGGTGTGCGTAGTCTTGAGAGAAAAATTGGGTCTGTCATTCGTAGCATTGCAAAAACCAAAGCAATGGACGAAACTTTTGAAAACGAAGTTACATCAGCTTATGTGGTGAAAACACTGGGTGTTGAAATCTTTGACGAAGAGTTATACCAAGGCAATGACATTGCAGGAGTTGTTACAGGCCTGGCGTGGACACAAGTGGGGGGCGATATTTTGTTTATTGAATCTAGCCTGAGCCGGGGTAAAGGCGCACTAACTATTTCTGGACAACTGGGTGACGTGATGAAAGAGTCGGCTATGGCGGCCTTGTCTTATCTAAAATCAAATGCAGAGTCATTGGGAATAGATCACCGCGTATTTCAACAATACGATTTGCATATCCACGTGCCGGCAGGTGCCGTTCCGAAAGACGGACCATCAGCAGGGATCACCATGCTTACATCGTTGGCTTCGATTTTTACACAGCGGAAAGTGAAATCCAATTTGGCGATGACCGGTGAGATTACACTTCGAGGCAAAGTGTTGCCTGTTGGTGGAATCAAAGAAAAAATATTGGCCGCCAAGCGAAGCGGTATAAAAGAGATTGTACTTAGCGCAAAAAACAAAAGAGACATCAGCGAAATTGAGAAACACTATATCAAAGGATTAGCATTTCATTATGTAGAGTCAGTGGATGAAGTGTTGAAAATTGCTTTGTTGAAAGAAAAAGTAAATAAACCGATGGAGTTTAAATTGGCGGAAAACAAATCTGCGTTATCTTAATATTCCGTTAATATACAGCGCTCGTAGTTGTTGTAATTTCATGTTCTTATGCCTAAGAATGTGAGGATGCTACTTGGATGGCACATTGCTATTTTCCTCGTAGCTTTTACTTGTCTCTTTTCATGCCGGAATAACAAGCCATCCTTGGTTTGTAAATCAATTGACTCGCTCAATACGCAGGCGCAATTAAAAATATTCGATCAACCGGACTCTGCTTTCAATTTACTTAGTCGGGCAATAAAACTTGCCGAACAGTCAAACTGTTTGGCTGGCAAAGGATTTAGTCATCATCTTCTGGGCGTGGTTCTACTCAATCAAGGAATTTATCAGGAGGCCTTGAACCAATTATTAAAAGCCAATCAACTTTTTCAAGCATTGGATGAGAAACAGAGAATGGCTGATAACCTCAATCAGCAAGGATTGGTTTATTTCCGAATCAAACAACCAGACTTAGCTAAACAAAGCCATGAAGCGGCTCTTCGAGTGTATGAAGAGATTAGGGACACGTTGGGAATTGCTTACTCTTATGGATGTATTGGGAGAATTTTCGAGAAGAGAGAGGATTATCAAGAAGCGATCAGGTATCAGACTCAAGCCCTAGAGTTGTATAAACTCAAGCAAGACAAAAGAGGCATGGCTATTATACTGGAAAATATCGGCAGTATTCACGAAGACAACGAGAAATTTCCATTGGCAATGGAGTATTTTAGGCAATCACTTTTGTTAAATGAACAGACACATGATAGTTTATCAATGATTGGGATCATTAATAACATAGGTGATAACTATCGCAAGACGGGTGACTACAAAAAGGCGATCGAATGGACAAAAAAATCTTTGTCATTGGCAAATCGGTTGGGTGACAAGTACCAACTAACAAGTGCCTATAAAGATCTAAGCAAAATCTACTCCTTGGCTGGCGATTATGAAAAGGCATACGAGAACTTGGAAATAGGTCGTAACTTATATGAAGAAATGTACGACCGCGATGCATCCAAGCAATTGCAGCTTTTCCAAACGTTATTCGAAATAGAACGTAAGAATTTCGCAATTAAAAATTTAGAAGCCGATACCAAATTGAATACCGCCATTAAAGTAGCTTTAACCATTTCTATCGGATTACTGGCACTGGTAGGCACTGTTGTTATTAGTAGACAACGATTAAAAATAAAACAGAGCAAAGAAATGCTCTCACAACAGCAGCAGATTTACGAAGCACAGCAGAAACTAATGGAAGCTGAAATTCAAAATACGCACCTGCAAGAACAGAAATTGCAACAAGAGCTAGAAGCGAAGTCAAAGTCACTCACAAGCCATACGCTCCATATCATCAGCAAAAATAAGATGATGGAAGATATTCAATTAAAGCTATCGGCTTTATTGAAAGAAGGGATCATAGACCAGCGTAAAGAAATAAAGGGCGTAGTGAAAATGATTGAGCGAAACTTTGTGCAAGACAAAGATTGGGACGATTTCCGCCAAATTTTTGAGCAGGTACATCAGAATTTTTTTCACCAATTGCAATCCCATGCTGAAGATTTGACCCCAGCCGATCTGCGGCTTGCCTCACTGATTCGGCTTAATATTCCCTCGAAAGACATGGCTACCCTGCTGGGTATTTCGGCAGACAGCCTACGGATCGGCCGATATCGGCTGAAGAAAAAACTGCAAGTCGAACAAGGGTCAAGTCTAAACCAGTTTATCAATAATATTTGATTGATGATTTGTTAACCCTAGCGTAATACTTCGAAACTCACACCTAATCAATTACATAGACGCTATTTTTAATTTCTTGTTGCCGTTTTGTTTACGGCATGATCTACCATTGTTGCTTTTTTGATAACCCTCTTTGCTTGCCAATCGCGGCTACACTGACTCACCTTTGCCTCGTCAAAATTTATAAATCATGGTCAGACTAGTTCTGCTTTTTCTTGCTGCTTCGAGCCTCTTTTCCTGCAGTAGGCCATCGCAAATCCAAACTGCAGAAGCTACTGCCGATACTCTTGTTGTGACGCCAGTGATCGTTACCGATACAGTTCAATTTGATACTGATGATCCAGCGATTTGGTTAAATCCTGCTGATCGATCGAAGAGTTTGATTATTGGTACAGATAAAGATGAAGAGGGTGCTCTATATGTTTTTGACTTGAATGGAAAGGTAATAGAAGACAAAGTAGTGCGCGGATTAAAGCGCCCCAACAACGTTGATATTGAATATGGATTGACGATAGGAGATCAATTGGTGGATGTTGCTGTAACCACCGAACGGATGACGCATCAACTGCGGGTATTCAGCTTGCCGGATATGCAGCCGATTGATAATGGTGGGTTGCCCGTCTTCGAAGGAGAAACGGGCAATGGCTTTCGCGACTTGATGGGAATATCGTTGTACAAAAATCCAGACACAAAAAAGATTTATGCAGTAGTTGGCAGAAAGAGTGGACCTACGGATGGTTATCTGTGGCAATATTTATTGGAAGATGATGGAAAAAAGGGCGTGAAGGCAACCTTGGTACGCAAGTTCGGCCAATACAGTGGCACAAAAGAGATTGAGTCCATTGCCGTGGATGATGAACTAGGTTTCGTTTACTATTCTGATGAAGGGGTGGGCGTTCGCAAATATTATGCAGATACTGAAAAAGGCAACGAACAATTGGCGCTGTTTGGAACAAAGGGATTCACTCAAGATCACGAGGGCATTTCTATTTATCCGGTTGATCAGGGCACCGGCTACATTCTAGTTTCGGATCAACAATCTAATAGATTCCATATTTTTTCCCGCGAAGGAAGTAATGGAGATCCCAATCAACACGTCCTTCTGAAAACGGTGCATCTCTCAACGCAGGAAAGTGACGGCTCGGAGGTGATTGCGGCACCTTTGAACGATATGTTTCAGCACGGCCTTTTCGTAGCAATGTCTACCAATAAAACATTTCAATATTATCGGTGGGAAGATATTGCCGGCAGTGATTTGAAGAAGAAGTCGCTTGAATTGCACGCAAAACTAAAATAGACAATGCGCTTCACGACCTCTTTATTCTTGTTCTTCCTTACGTCTGCGCTTTGCCAAGCCGCTACCATCAAAGGCAAAGTGTTGGACGCGAGTGGTGAACCAATGACTGGGGCGCACGTGACTATTAAAGGACTAACCTCTTTTGCAGCAGCTGGTCTTAATGGTTCATTTCAGTTGAACAACATAAATCCTGGAGAGTATCAGCTTGTAGTTTCTTTTATTGGCTATCTCACGCAAGAAAAAACTGTTTCGATCAAAGACAATAGTGAGACTATAAATTTACGAATAGCCTTGGCCGAAGACCAGGCTTTACTGGGCGAAGTAGTAGTGATGGGCGTGGCGGAGAATGGATCGGAAACACAAGCTAGAAATCTAGAACGTACTGCTTCTACGACACTCAATATTGTTTCCGCGAAAGCGATCTCGCTTACGCCCGATTTGTCAGTCGCGAACGTTGTACAGCGCGTGTCTGGATTGTCCATTGAGCGCAACAGCAGTGGTGATCCGCAATATGCCATTGTTCGTGGCATGGACAAGCGCTACAGCTACACGCTGGTGAATGGCGTCAAAATTCCAAGTCCCGATAACAAAAACAGATACGTTCCGCTCGATATTTTCCCCGCCAATTTGTTGGATCGACTAGAGGTCTACAAAAGCTTGACCGCTGATTTAGAAGGCGATGCTATGGGTGGTGGCATCAACATGGTGATGAAAGGCGCACCGGAAACGTTTCAAATCAGAGGCGATTTACAAACGGGATACAACTACATCAACGTACTGCGCAACTTTGACTCATTCAATGCCTCTGTCGTAAATCCACTTTCTCCACGCGAAGAGTATGGCGATGGCTACCTCGCCCAACCCAGCGACTTCTCTACCAGCAATGGCGTAACCAAGTCGGCTCTTCCCATTCCAGATTTATTGGCTTCGCTTTCGATTGGCTCGCGCGTGCTCAACAAAAAATTAGGAGTGATGGTGGGCGGCTCTTTCCAAAATTCATATCGCGGTACCGAGAGTATTTGGTTTGATACCGATACCGATCGTTTTGGCTCAAATCTTCCTTCCATTCGCAGCGTGGAGGATAGACATTATTCCAATCGACAACTGCGCAATGCAGTGCATACTCGTTTGGATTATCGATTAGCAAAAAACCAATCCATCAATTTATATGCTGGTTATTACAGTTTGATCAATCAAGAAGCGCGCGAAACGAAAACCACTTTCTTGGATGGCCGCAATTTTAGCAGTTCGGCTGGCAACGCCATCCTCGCCTACAGCACACGTACGCGCGTGATCAATCAAGGAATTTTTAATGCTACGCTTCAAGGATCCAATCAATTGCTGAAGCCCTTGACGCTTGATTGGTCTTTAGTGTATTCAAAAGCAAAAAACGATCAGCCTGATAATCTCCGGTTCGATCGAAATGGAGCATTGGCAAATTTTGTCGAGCAGCCCATCAACGTAGAAAGACGTGCGCCTAGGCAGTGGCAACGAAATACTGACACTGATTATACAGCCTACTATAATTTCACTTGGAAGCCAGAAATTCTAAAGTCAGCTTTGATTAAAGCAGGCGGGCTTTACAGAACTCGAGATCGCGATAACTATTTTAACCGCTACCTGTTCGATCCCAACCCAAGTCCGCAGTTTTTAGGTAAGGATTGGAATACGTTTGCTGATGTACGCTGGCAGTTGGTAAATCCCGGTGGTAGTGCTACTGATGAATTGAACTACAAAGCTTCTGAAAAAGTAACCGCTTTCTACGGACTCACTCAGTTTACTATTGGTAAACTGGATGTAAATACGGGTGTGCGCACAGAAATTACAGAACAAGGCTACACGTTGAAATCGCCAAAGCAATTTCAAACAGCCGATACAACTCAGCGGTACACTGATGTACTTCCCAGCCTGAGTTTGAAATACAGAGCAAAGCCTGACATGAATGTGCGCTTTTCATATTACAAAGCGATTTCGCGACCTGGCTACTTTGAAATTGTTCCTTATGTGATAGAGCAAGATGGCTATGATGAAGTGGGCAATCCAAAGCTCACCCGAGTGCGTGCGGATAATTTTGATTTGCGCTGGGAATTTTTCCCGAATTCGACCGATCAGTTATTGATTGGGGTTTTCTACAAAAATATCCAAGACCCGATTGAGTATGCGGTGGTACGCGAAGGAATAAACAATGAAGCGGTGATCAAACCAGGTAACTACGGCACTGCACATAACACTGGCTTTGAATTAGACTTCAGTAAGTTTTTCAACCGCTTTGGCGTAAAAGGAAATTATACATTCACTTACTCAAGTCTCACTTCGCGCAAAGCCTTACAAACGCGAGTTGACCCTAATGATGTTACCAGTCCACTAACGGTTCGCTCGGTAGATCAAACACGGCCTTTGCAAGGGCAAGCAAAACACATTGGTAATCTTTCATTCTTATTCAAGGACACCAAGAAGGGTTTTGAGTCACAATTGTCAATGGTCTATACAGGGGAGCGTTTAGAAACCATCTCTGCTTTTTTAGATAATGATTGGTACACCTCACCCATTCTTCAAATGGATTTGAGTTTAGAGCAGCGCATAGGTAAACACTTTGAAGTGTTTGTTAAAGCCATCAACTTACTCAATTCACCTTTTGAGGTTTTTGCGAAGAAACCGCTCTTCCGAGATTTGGGCAATGACAATGTATATCCGTTCCAGCCAGATCCGGCCATCAAAACACTTGTGCGAAGAGATCAATATTATCAATCTATGCGCGCGGGCATTCGATTTAACTTTTAAAACAAAAACAACTAATCAAAACTAAACAACAAACCACATGAAAATTCACTATCAACTAATCAAACAATGGAACAAAACGTTCGCGTTGTTTTCTTTTTCTGCACTTCTGCTTTTGGCTGCTTGCGATGACAAAAAAGAAGGAACTCCATCGAAGCCATCTTTGTCTCTCGATGCGTCCACTCTTTCATTAAAGCTGGGTGATTCAAAAGACATTGTAGCCACCATTTCGGCTGCCGGTAAAATCAAAAACGTAACAGCCACAGTAGATGTGGGTACAGTGACGTTAGGGGACATTACTTCGATAGTAGGTAAGAATACGGGTACTGTTACAATTACATACACAGCACCACAAGCTTTAGGGCCTGCAAAAATTACAGTCGAAGTAACAGACAATATTGATCAAAAAATTTCGACAGATGTTAATGTAGATGTAGCAGCACAGCCTCCCGTAGATGTCGCTGCCGGGAATGTGGAGGGAACATGGGGACCTTTCAGAACATACAACATTCGTGGCAATATTAATGTACCAGTAGGCAAGACTTTGCGCGTATTGGAAGGCACCACGGTAATTATTGATGGAGATGGCACTCAAGTGAATAGCCCAAGCATTGTTGTGGCCGGAAATTTCTACAGCTACGGTACAGAAAGAAATCCAGTATTGTTTTCCGTGCCAGAAGCTAAACGTACAAAAGCCAACATTTTTGCTGGGTTGTGGGGAGGCATTCTTGCTACCAGCGAGTCGCAAGAAATGGCCGTGATCTATACCCGCATCGAGTTTGTGGGTGCACCTGCAGTTGCCAATACAAACATTGTTACTTCTGGCGAATTGAAAGAAGGAGATCCCCGTTTTGGTTTGTACTTTACCAATCCTAACGGTAGGTTCGTGATGCTTAACTCAACCATTGCCTACACAAAAGATGATGGTTTGCGTGTGAACCAAGGTAGATTCTTGGTAGCCAACAGCACGTTCATATTAAATGGCCAGACTGGCGGTGATCAATTGAATATCAAAAGCGGTGCCGTTGGCGATGTTGCTTTCAACGTGTTTTTTCAAGGAGCTACGAATGGCATTAAGTTTTCAAATTCCGATGGCCGCGATCCACAGATGGAAGCCAATGTCTACAACAACACAGCAATCAATTGCGGTTGGAGACAAACCAAATCTGGTCGCGGAGGTTCATTCAATTTAGAGAAAGGAGGTAGAGGCAAGGTTTACAACAACATGATTGTCAATTGTAAATTTGGTGTTCGTTTCCCCAAGTCACCTGACAACCCCGATTTGGCGAATAGTTTTGTTGGCTACAATTTGTACTATGGAGCAAAGGATGTTATTTCTGCGCAGTTTTATCCCTTAACTATTAGCTCGGTGGCCAAAGGTGATTTTGAAACAGCTAATGATGTATCAGGTGCTACTAACGCCAACAATCCTAATTTTGTCAACTTTAATGTCACTACTTTTGATGAAGTGGCAGCAGCCAATCCTGCCAACATGGATTTACCCGCTGTTTGGAATTTGAAGCCCAACACTGGCTCACCTGCAATCGGAAAATCAAAAACCAACTTTACTACAAGGTTTACAAGCCATACATTAGATGGTAAGACTTACAACGTGCCTGCTCCCGCAGCAAACATTGGAGCAATTCAATAGATAGTCTTAAAAATATTTAAAAACGGCTACCTGAAAAGGTGGCCGTTTTTTTTGCAATAGTTTTTCTTTATCAAACGGTTCAACTCCGAAATGATTAATTTTCCCCTTTGGTATTCGATGCGTTTAGTGTGGTTTATTTTGTTTGCTTTTTCTTCCTTGCCTTTTATATCGGCAGGTCAAGTAAAGTCTGTCACTATTTCAGGGCATGTAGTAGACAAGGTAAGCAAAGTCTCCATCCCATTCGTTAATGTGGTGTTGAAAACCGAGAAAGACAGCTCCTTTGTAACAGGAACGGTAACGTCAGACGAAGGCCGTTTTTTGATTTCGAATATAAAGCCTGGCGGCTATTACTTAGAGCTGTCATTCGTTGGGTATCTAACCAGAAAGAAGCCACTCTTTGTGGGTTCGTTAACGGAGTATTTAGATGAATCCACCATTGAAATGTCGGAAGACACTCGAGTGCTCAAAGAAGTGGTAATTCAAGGCCAGCAAGATGCGGTAAGTGAGAAATTGGAAAAGAAAGTTTTTTCGGTAGCCGATAACATTAGTCAAAGCGGTGGGTCTATTATACAAGCGATGCAAAATTTGCCCGGTGTAACCGTACAGGATGGAAAAGTATTGTTGCGCGGAAATGATAAAGTCGCAGTACTGATCGATGGTAAGCAAACGGCCTTAACGGGATTCGGTAGCCAGTCCGGGTTAGATAACCTACCTGCCTCAGCCATCGAAAAGATTGAAATCATTAACAATCCTTCGGCCAAGTACGATGCGAATGGAAACGCTGGCATCATCAACATCATTTACAAAAAGAATAGGCAGGAAGGCTTTAATGGAAAAGCTGGGTTTGGTTTAGGTGCAGGCGCGTTATGGGTGCGGCAAGAAAATCTCCCCTCTATTCGACCGCAATATCAAATCACACCCAAAATCAATCCATCACTTTCACTCAACTACCGAAAAAATAAAATCAACGCATTCTTACAAGGTGACTATTTGTATACCGAAACACTTAACAAAAACGAGTTTGTCACACGCAATTATGGCGACACGGCCATCATCAATCAACAAACCAAACGCAATCGCAACACAGCCTTTACTACACTCAAGGCGGGCATCGATTGGAATATTGACAATTCAAACACGCTCACGATTTCTGGTTTGTTTGGCAGCGAAAAAATCATCGACAATGGTGACGAACCATTTTTCAACGGAAAGACAGGTGAACGTTTGCGTCTTTGGCAGTTTTTGGAAGATGAATTGAAAACCACTGTGATGGCGACTGCAGCCTATCAACACAAGTTTAAAGAAGTTGGTAGGTTGCTCAATATTGGATTCAACTATACTTTTCATCGTGAAGACGAGCGCTATAATTTCAATAACATACTTTCTGCTTCTTCAAGCCTTGATGCGTTCAAACTAATTTCTGATGAGTCAGTCTACGATTTCAACGTGGACTATATTCGCCCCCTTCGCTATGGCAGACTGGAAACAGGCGTCAAACTACGCAACAGAGAAATACCAACTAACATGCTGTTCATTCCGGGCCCACAAACTGTTTTGGATGTGAACGCTGGTGGGCAGGCAACTTATAAAGAAGTAATTCCGGCCATCTATGGCAACTATGTATACGAAAGCACAAAAATAGAAGCTGAAGTTGGTTTGCGGTATGAGTATGTTAGAATCGATTACCTTGTTAATCCCAATCACCCCACATACAAGAGCAGTGGTTATGATTATTCACAGCCATTTCCAAATGTCCGATTGGCCTACAAGATTAGTGATCAAAGCAAACTTTCCGTTTTTTTCAACAGGCGAGTAGATAGACCAAACGAAGTGGATATCCGTGTTTTTCCAAAGTATGACGATGCCGAGATTATCAAAGTGGGTAATCCTAGTTTACGCCCACAGTTTACCAATGCTGTCGAGCTAGGTTACAAAACAAGTTGGCCGAAAGGATATGTCTATGCGGCCGCGTTTCATCGCTTTGCTGAGGGCACAATTACGCGAATTGCGAGCACCGTTCCTCCTAGCACATTGATTTACGCTATCTTTCAAAATGCAGGGAAGAGCTACAACACCGGATTCGAAGTGGTGCTTAATCAAGAAGTTTCTTCGCGCTATTCGTTCAATCTGAATTTCAGCGGCTACCACAATCAGATCAATGCGTTTACTGTTGTTAATCTCTATCCGCAAACAAATACTTTTTCTACCGCTCAACAGGAAATTTTTTCGGGCAACGTTAAGTTGAATAACATGCTTCATTTATCAGGAGGGGTAGATGTGCAGATTACCGCCATCTATCTCGCGCCTGATATCATACCACAGGGAAAAATCGCTCAACGGTTTACCATCGATGCAGGAGCTAAGAAGACCATTCAAAAAGGGAAGGGAGAAATTTTTGTAAACGCTACCGACCTGCTCAACTCTTTGGTGATCAAGAAAGATGTAGTGGGCCAGAGTTTCAAATACACCAGCACTGATTACTACGAGACGCAAGTGGTAAGGATCGGATACAACTATAAGTTCTAAATCCAAAAGGTAAGTCGATTTTGTGTTTCCGGCAAAATGTAATACATTTGTATTACAAACTTAATCAATATGTTAAACGTCAGACTTTCAGATGATACAGAAAAAGAGCTGGCAAGATATTGCTTAGATGAAGGTATTTCTAAATCAGCAGTAGTAAAAGAAGCACTAGAGGCTTACCTCATTCAGTGCAGAAAAGTAAAAAGTGCGTTTGAGGCAGGAGCGGATTTATTTGGGCAGGAGGGAAGCGGTTCCAAAGATGGCTCTGTGTCATACAAGAAAAAACTAAAGGAGAAGCTACATGCAAAACACGCTCATTGATGCAGGGCCACTCATTGCGCTTTTTGACAAGAGTGACCGTTATCATGAAAAAGCGGTTTTATTTTTGAAACGCAGTCAAGGTCATTTAATTACTACATGGCCAGTAGTCACTGAGGTATCACACATGTTAGACTTTAACACAAAAACCCAAATCAATTTTTTGAAATGGATCAATCGTGGTGGCCTAGAAATTTTTGAGTTTCAATTTAATCACATTGTTCGTTTGATTGAGCTAACTGAAAAGTTTGATGATGTCCCGATGGATTTAGCAGACGCCACATTGATTGTCGCTTCCGAAGCAAAGGGCATTACCAAAATTGCTAGTGTTGATTCCGATTTCTATGTTTACCGCGACATCCGAAACAAGTACCTAAAAAATGTTTTTATTTAGGTGAACGGGTGTATTAGAACAATCTTAATATAAAAGTGCGTGTTGGTGTAAATCTGATAGCGGTTGGTAGATTTGTTCCGGCAAATACCAATAAGTCATAGCTTACCTTTTATTTATTTTATCAAGTTGTACATGGAGAAAATTGGAGGATTGACCCCACAGGAGATTGTTCGAGAGTTGGACAAATACATCATAGGACAAAATGATGCGAAAAGGAACGTGGCCATTGCGCTGCGTAACCGTTGGAGGAGGATGAATGTAAAGTCCGATATCAAAGATGACATTATCCCCAATAACATTTTAATGATTGGAGCGACCGGAGTGGGTAAAACCGAGATTGCACGTAGGTTGGCAAAAATTGCAGATGCACCATTTGTTAAGGTAGAGGCGTCCAAGTTTACAGAAGTGGGCTATGTGGGTCGAGATGTAGAAAGCATGGTGCGCGATTTGGTAGAGCAATCCGTAAACATGGTGAAGACGAGGAAAAAAGAAGAGGTGAAAGAAAAAGCTGCTACAACGGTGGAAGAAATCATTCTCGATGCGCTCATCCCACCGATGCG
>JAAFHY010000060.1 GCA_013298505.1 Cytophagales bacterium | reverse complement strand
AGAATTTAAGTTAACAATAAATGGTCAAAGTAGCTCGGAGTTTGCAGTTCAAAGCTCTTCTAACCCATTATTAGCAATGATGGTACATTTTGAAGAAGGCGGAATTGTTTCCGATATTGCATTTTCTGAGACGATAAAAACCGCTAACGATTTTGAGATAAAAATATACGACATAAATGGAGTTCTAATCACTCACTATTTGACTGATGGTAGAAGCTTCAAAGTACTAAAAACAGGTTCAAATTCTTCTGGCAGAGCATTAGGGTGGTTTGCAAGAACAGGCGATTGCGTATCGCAAGCTGCCCAGCCCTTTAGTAATGGCGTATTAAATTTGGCATTTGATTTGGCGGCTACAGTTGTTACAGCGGGTGCTTATCCTGTTGTATTAGTTGCTGCTTGCGGAATTAGAGCACTATAAACGAAATGGAAGCTATGAAATCATTATTGGGAAAAAGGTGGTTTTACTACCTTATGGCTATTCCGCCTGGGTTTGCGTTGCCAGCATTTAGCTATGGCTACATTTCTTTTGAACTATTTCTGGTCTTAACAGCATTATCAGCGTTTGTCTATTATCCTATTTTAATTGATTTACGCCTTGAAGCGTTAGGCGTTGAGCGCCCTAAATCAATATGGAAAAAGATATTTTTATCAGGTTGGATAAACTTCGGAGCTATTCATTCGAGTGAGAAGAAATAAGTCTTCTAAAGGCCTGTTCTCTGGGCAGGCCTTTCACTATTCATTACAAATCCTTCAAAGAAAAAACCCTATCAAGACGAATTCCCTTTTCCGTCTTCTTTACCGTACAGCACTCATGCAGCGGATCGTGTTCTAGAAATAATACATAATTATTCTCGGCTGCCTCGTTCAAAAAAATCTCCTTCTCTTGCATGGTAAGAAGTGGGCGCGTGTCGTAACCCATTACGTAGGGCAATGGCACGTGCGAAGAAGAAGGTAGCAGATCGGCCATAAAACAAATCACTTTGTCTTTGTACTTGATTTTAGGAACCATCATTTTATCGGTGTGCCCCGAAGCATAGAAGATATCGAACTGGTTAAATGGAGATTTTTGATCTTCTGAGATGAATTTCAATTGCCCACTTTCTTGAATAGGCAAAATATTTTCCTTTAAAAAACTAGCTTTCTCTCTTGCATTAGGAATGGTAGCCCATTGCCAATGGTTTTCGTTGCCCCAATACGTAGCATTTGGAAATGTAAGCGCTAGCTTATCGGACTTCCGTTCTACACCACCACCGCAATGATCGAAGTGAAGATGAGTCATAAATATATCTGTCACATCCGATTCATTAAAACCTGCAAGGTGAATTGAGTTTGCAAGGCTATCTTCTCCATGCAAATAATAATGGCTCAAGAATTTTTCATCTTGCTTATTACCAATTCCATTATCAATCAAAATTAGTCGATTGCCATCTTCGATCAATAAACAACGCATGGCCCAAGTGCACATATTGTTGGTATCGGCAGGGTTTGTCTTTTGCCAAATAGATTTGGGGACAACGCCAAACATAGCGCCACCGTCTAACTTAAAAAAACCGGTATTGATAACGTGTAGAGTCACTATGAATTAGTTAATTCAAAATTCAAGGTTAAAGATTCAAAAAATCAAGCTGCAATTAAGTTTTGAATCTTGAATCTACTAAATCTATTCTTTGACTACTCCCATGGCAGAAAACTTATCAATTCTCTGATCGATTCGTTCTTGTGGGGTTAGTTTAGAAAGTTCGTTGAAGTTTGAAAGAATTACTTTTTTAATCTCGGCCGACATAGCCTTCAAATCAGTATGAGCTCCGCCAAGCGGCTCTGGAATTACACCATCAATTAACTTAAGGCCAAACATATCTTTAGAAGTCAGGTTCAACAATTCAGAAGCTTGCTCTTTATAATCCCAATTTCGCCATAGAATGGCAGAACAATTTTCAGGAGAGATTACCGAATACCATGAGTTCTCTAGCATTAGCACTCGATCGCCTATCGCAATACCTAACGCTCCGCCAGAAGCACCTTCGCCAATAATAATGCAGATGATTGGCACCTTTAGCATAAACATTTCTTTCAGATTACGAGCAATGGCCTCGCCTTGCCCACGCTCTTCTGCTTCTAAACCTGGAAAAGCACCAGGTGTATCGATCAGTGTTATGATTGGCTTGTTGAATTTCTCAGCTATCTTCATTAACCGCAGCGCTTTGCGATAACCCTCTGGATTGGCCATTCCAAAATTGCGCATTTGGCGTTGTTTCGTATTGCGCCCTTTCTGTTGCCCAATGATCATAAAGGTTTGGCCTTCAATCGTGCCCAAACCACCTACCATGGCCTTGTCATCTCCCACAGTACGATCGCCATGCAATTCGATAAAATCTGTCGTTAGCTCATAAATATAATCTAATGTATAAGGGCGATCTGGATGCCTTGATAATTGTACTCTTTGCCAGCCCGTAAGATTCTCGAAAGTTTCCTTTTTCAATTCGGTAATTTTATTGTCCAATGCTTGAATAGCTTTAGCAACACTCTCATCGCTTCCATCCGACAGTTGTTTCATATCGGCCAATTTCCCCTCTAGTTCAGCGATGGGCTTCTCAAAATCAAGTAGATTCATTGTTATGCCCCTTTGGTTATAAATAGGTGGACAAATTTAGCAGAAATTTGAATAATATAGCCGTGTGCTATCGCCCCGTGATCATTAGGATTTTGCCATTGGATAGGCAAAAAAAAACCTCGATAAAAATCGAGGCTCTTTGGCGGTCTGGACGGGACTCGAACCCGCGACCTCCTGCGTGACAGGCAGGCATTCTAACCAGCTGAACTACCAGACCATTTAACCATATTCATGTTTTAGAATCTTATCGCTTGCCTCGCGACCTTCCCGCTTGAGGCGGGACAGGCATTCTAACCAGCTGAA
Source organism: Cytophagales bacterium (assembly GCA_013298505.1). GTDB lineage: Bacteria > Bacteroidota > Bacteroidia > Cytophagales > Cyclobacteriaceae > ELB16-189. Next base: position 18,065 of record JAAFHY010000060.1, on the reverse strand, counting down.
CTACCAGACCATTTTCGTATTAAAGAATTTAAATTTGAGCTTTAATTTCCATAACGAGGCGCAAAGATAACCCCACGTTTCATTTATCCAAAAAAATTATTTCACCTGCCACTAGCTGGCTTTCCTCATTTGTTTCTTGTCAGATGCATTTTCTTCTTTAGCGGTAGCCCCTATTGCTTTTTCCATAGGCTTTTTCTTTGCTTCAATGCTTGCCTTTAGGGCTGTCATAATATCCACCACTTTCGGTTCGTCTTCTGCAATCATTACCACTTCTTTGCCAGCAATTTTGGCATCAATAATGGTTTTTAGCGAATCGAAATAATGGTCTTTCATTTCTATTTTATTAAAGGTAGTAGACATTGAATCTACTAATGTCTTGGCTAGCTTAAGTTGTTCCTTATCGGTCTTAACTTCAATTAGTTGCGGCACTTCAATTATACTTCTTACTTCATTTGGGTAGCGAAGCCGGTACATCAAAATGCCGCCCTCGTGTGGTGTTATTAAAACCGGTGTTTCTCGGTCGCGAAGCACCACCTTACCAACACCCACTTTTGAGATGTCCTTCAAAACTTGCTTCAACAGTCCATACGTCTTAGCCGCCAAGTCACCATCAGGCCCAACAAAGTAAGGAGTTTCAAATAAGGTGGGGTGCACTTCTGCGGCATCAACGAAGCCTTCAATCTCGATGATCTTTTCGCTCTTTAGTTTTACTTTATCTAAATCGCTTTGTTCAATAATGACATATTGGTTGGGCTCGTATTGATAACCTTTCACAATATCCTCTGCCTTCAGTGGCTGCCCCGTTACTTTATCTTTTTTCTCATAGCTAACAGGGTTATGCCCTTCTTTAGAAAGAAGGTTAAAACTAATGGTTTGCCCAGTATCGATAGCATTGTATATGCGAACTGGGATTGTAACAAGCGAAAACTGAATGTGGCCTTTCCAAATAGCTCTCATGCCAATAAATATTACTTAGTTTAAAAAATGAACTATGTATACTTAAACTACTGTAAATGAAATACTTTTTGAAATAAAAACCAATAATCGAATCACAATTTAACGTTAGATTTGTCATTGCTTACGCATAATTAGAAATGTGCCAACCAGCATATTTTAAGAAGAGTATTTTGGCACTAGTTCGGTCAATCCAAGTGGGATATAGCCCATGCGCCTTTCTCTTTTAGTTGAATAAATTTTTCGCTTCACTGGCTCAATCTTTTTGAGGTTTTCTAAGTTGAAAAGACTTGTCGCAGTTGCTATGGGCATATACTTTTCTCAATCACATTTTCGTCTAGGCAAACCACTAGGTTTGGATAGCCCCTCAAGTAATCATTACTCTAGATTTGGTCCTAGTCAAGGAAAAAGTTTGCTATCCCATCAAAGCCTTCACTTAAATTGAAGGGAAAATTATTTATGCTAGCCTAAAAATATATCTTTGTAAGACGAGTATGTTTCAATAGAGAGTAATCAGTCCCACAAATAAGTAAGTACACAACTATCAATCTTTCTTAGCGCCTATGGAGTTTACGATTAATCAAATAGCAGCAATGCTGGGCGGAGAAGTGAGCGGAGATGGTTCACAAAAAATAAAAATGTTGGCTAAAATTCAGGATGCCAAAACTGGGCAAATTGCTTTTTTATCGAACCCTAAATACGAACAGTTTATCTACACCACTCAAGCCAGCGCGGTGATTGTAAAAAAAGACTTTCAAGCGCGCAAAGAAATTACTACCACTCTTATTTTGGTCGATGATCCTTATAGCAGCTTCACCGTTTTGCTTGAGGAGTACCACAAGATGATCAGTTTTCAAAAAGTAGGTATTGAAGAGCCTAGCTTTATTGGGACTAACTCCTCTATTGGAAAGAATATCTACCGTGGAGCTTTCTCTTACGTGGGGACAAATGTAAAAATTGGTGATAGTGTAAAAATTTATCCACATGTATACATTGGTGATAACGTTACCATTGGCGACAATACCATACTTCATTCGGGCGTTAAGGTATACTCAGGTTCTAAAATCGGCTCTACGTGTGTGCTACATGCTGGATGTGTAATTGGTAGCGATGGATTTGGCTTTGCACCTCAGGCCGATGGCTCGTATAAAACGATTCCACAGTTGGGCAATGTGATCGTTGAAGATAGAGTAACGATAGGAACAAATACCGTTATTGACTGCGCTACTCTTTTTGGAGACGCCACCATTATTCGGCAAGGAGTAAAACTTGATAACCTAATCCAAATAGCACACAATGTTGAAGTTGGGAAGAATACTGTTATGGCCGCACAGGCTGGCGTTTCTGGATCGACCAAGATAGGCGAAAACAATATGATTGCCGGGCAAGTAGGTATCGCTGGGCATCTGGTTATTGCCAACAATACGAGCATCGGTGCGCAAGCAGGTATTTCAAAATCAATTAAAGATGAAGGACAAAAAATACTGGGCTATCCAGCATTTGATATTAAAGAGTACTTCCGGTCTTATGCCGTATTCAAACGTTTGCCCGATTTGAATGATCGCTTGCGAGAACTTGAAAAGAAGGTCAATACTGTACAAGCTTCTGCTGATTCTAATTCCAATTAGCTTCAATTAGTCGTCTTTTCGCATTATTAGTGTCAATCTCTCAATTATCCCGCTTTTTTGGTATATGTTTAATTCTGGGTTAAATTTGCCCACTTTTTAAAAAATGCTCAATCACAAACAGCAGACTATAAGAAAATCGGTCACCATTTCTGGTGTGGGGCTTCATACAGGAGTTCAAACGAACATGACGTTCGTTCCGGCAAAGCCAAACCACGGCATTAAATTTCAGCGCATTGATTTGCCTGGTTCTCCTATTATTGATGCCGACTGCGACTTAGTGGTAGATGTTTCTAGAGGAACCACTATCGAAAAAAGTGGTGCACGCATAAGCACAATCGAGCATACACTAGCCGCCTGTGTGGGATTAGAAATTGACAATGTACTTATTCAGTTAGATGGCCCCGAGCCACCTATCATGGACGGAAGTTCCATTCAATTTGTGAATGCGCTTAAGGAAGTGGGCACTGAAGATCAAAACGCTTTACGCGATTTCTTCGAAGTACAAGATTCAATCTTTTATAGAGAGGCAGCACGAAATGTAGAGATTGCAGCCTTACCGCTAGACGATTATCGGGTTACGGTTATGGTCGATTATAATTCACCTGTACTAGGAAGCCAACATGCGTCCATCACCAGCATTCAACAATTTGAAAAAGAAATAGCCTCGTGCCGTACGTTTTGTTTTTTGCACGAGCTAGAGATGCTGTATAAAAACAATCTTATAAAGGGTGGTGACTTAAATAACGCTATCGTTATTGTAGACCGTGTGGTAGAGCCAGAAGAGTTGGACAACATTGCTAAAATGTTGAACAAGCCCAAGGTTGAGGTAAAGAAAGAAGGTATCTTAAATAACGTAGAGCTTCGTTATAACAACGAGCCGGCACGCCACAAGCTTCTGGATATTATAGGAGACTTGGCCTTGGCAGGCAGGCCACTAAAAGCTCAAATTCTTGCGGCAAGACCTGGGCATGCAGCCAATGTGGCCTTCGCCAAAAAATTGAAGAAGCAAATGCAAGAGGCTGGTAAGAAAGGTGTACCGCGTTACAATCCTTCGCTTCCACCCGTAATGGATATCAACAAGATAATTTCAACATTACCGCACCGCTACCCATTTCTGCTAATCGATAAAATAATTTACTTAGATAACGAGCGCGTAGTTGGTGTGAAGAACGTAACCATGAACGAAAATTTCTTTCAAGGACACTTTCCGCTTAACCCAGTAATGCCAGGTGTTTTGCAAGTTGAAGCCATGGCACAAATCGGTGGCATTTTAGTTTTGAATACTGTGCCAGACCCTGAAAATTATTGGACTTACTTTTTAGGCATTGACGAATTCCGTTTTAGAAAGATGGTGTTACCTGGCGATACGATCGTAATTCAATGTGATTTATTAGCTCCCATCAGGCGTGGCATCGCGAAGATGTCGGGTAGAGCATACGTAGGAAATACACTTGTTTGTGAAGGCACGATGACAGCCAGTATTGTAAGAAAAGATTTATGAGTTACCATCCTTTGGCCAATGTGCATCCCGATGCTAAAATCGGAAAAAATGTGACCATCGAACCGTTTGCCACCATTAAAGCCGATGTTGAAATTGGTGATGATAGTTGGATTGGGCCAAATGCCATTGTTTGGGAAGGTAGCCGCATTGGAAAGAATGTAAAAATTTACCCTGGTGCTTCTGTATCTTCTATACCACAAGATTTAAAGTTTGCAGGCGAGAAAACCGAAACGCATATTGGCGACAACACCGTAATCAGAGAGTACGTAACCATCAGCCGTGGCACTAACGATAAATTCAAAACCGTAATCGGCAAAAATTGCTTGCTGATGGCGTACGTCCATGTAGCTCACGATTGCCTGATCGGAAACAATTGCATATTAGTAAATGCCGTGCAGGTGGCAGGCCATGTAATCATTGAAGATTGGGCCATTATTGGCGGTTCTAGTGCGGTTCACCAATTTGTAAAAGTGGGTGCGCATGTAATGGTTTCTGGTGGTTCACTTGTTCGCAAAGATGTGCCGCCTTATACCAAAGCCGCCCGCGAGCCACTTACCTACTGTGGCATCAATACAATCGGCTTGAGAAGACGTGGATTTGATTCAGATAAAATTTCAGAAATACAGGAAGTATATCGATACATCTTTTTGAAAGGTCTTAATAATGCAAAAGCCATTGACTTAGTAGAAAAAGAACTACCGGGCAGCACCGAGCGTGATTATATCCTTAACTTCATAAAGGCTTCTGAGCGAGGCATTATGAAGGGCATCTCTAATGGAATCGGATCGTTTGAATGAAAATTGTTGCCCACCAACTAGGCAAACGATTTAATCGCGAGTGGATAGTTAGAAATTTCTCGTATCAGTTTGAATCACAAAAAACATACGCGATTGTTGGGCCTAATGGCTCTGGCAAATCTACCTTATTGCAAATCTTGTGGGGTCAGTTGCCTAAGTCTAGCGGAGAAATTAGCTACTTGGTAAATGAACATACGCTAGAAGTTGAAGAGGTCTTCAAAAAAATTTCCATTGCTACTCCCTACATGGATTTGATTGATGAGTTTACTCTCCAAGAAATGGTAGCCTTTCATTTTCAATTCAAAGCTACCCGCAATCAACTTACAACTGCCGAGATTATTGAACTAAGCGGCCTTGCCAGCGCTTCAAAAAAGCAATTGGTAAACTTTTCATCGGGTATGAGGCAACGACTAAAATTAACATTGGGATTTTATACGGAAGCTGACTGCTTGTTTTTAGACGAACCCACCACCAACCTAGACCGAAAATCGGTGGGTTGGTATAGAGAAAATTTAAGCTTATTGGCTGGAAAAGCTACTGTGATCATCGCCTCTAATATAGATGACGAATATCCCGCTGAAGCTGAGAAGATTGACGTATTAAAATTCAAATAAGTCTTAAAAATTAACTCGTTTATAGGATTTATATACTAAAGAACTGAAGAATTTTCAGCTAGCTAATTTCTTAATTCTTTCTACCATTTCTAAAACCGCTGGGCAAACAAGGGTATTCTTATACGTCAGATCCATAATCTGAACCATTTTCTTTCGGTTGGTGTGCGGATATTCTCGACATGCTTTGGGGCGATCTTTATACACGCTACAATAATTTTCGTTGTCTAAAAATGGGCATGGAGAAGATTTCAACACATAGTCTTTGTCCTCATCCACTCGCAAGTATTTCTCGACAAAGTCACCGGGCTTAATCCTCAGCGATTTAGCCACGCGCTCAATATCGGTTTCGTAAAAGATTGGGCTTGTGGTTTTACAACAATTGGCGCAGGTCAAGCAATCAATCTCTTCAAATACTTCATCATGTAATCGATGAAAAGCATCGTCTACTTCCCGTGAATTCTTCTTTTCTATTCGTTTAAGAAAGGTTTTGTTTTCACTCAACTTTTGTGTCGAGAGCCGATTAAATTTCTCTAAATCCATTCTAAGCAGAATTTCTAGCGGCATTGATAATTCCAAACATACTGCGAATAATCAATTTGCGATAGTGTAACTCGTGTTTCTTATTTTGATCGTTTAGGTTGCGCAAATTCATCAACGCCATTTGTTGTATGGCAATTAAAGGTAATACGATTTGTTCGCGCAGATGTACTGATTGTTTAATGGTTGGATTATTTCCCATTAGTTCACTCAAACCCGAAACATCCAGTGCTTTTGCTTTTGATAATTGATACTCGCTATACATCTTATGCCAAAATTCACCAAACTCGGTATCGTTGCCCAAATAAGTAGTAGCCTCGTAAAATGTTTTGGTGAGCGACATCATACTATTGCCCAACAGTGTGCGAAAGAATAGTGAGTTCTTATATAGTTCCTTTAATTGACTTATTTTCCCGCCATCTTCTAGCGAAGAAATCGCACTTCCCACTCCATAAAAACCTGGAATATTCTGCTTCATCATAGCCCAAGAACCGACAAAGGGAATCGCCCTCAAGTCTTCAAATTTTAATTTGTCCGAACCACTCCTTTTTACTGGTCGCGAACCAATATTGGTGTCGCCAAAAAAAGATAGCGGAGTAACTTTTTCTAAGTAGGGTACAAACTTATCATGATGTTTTAAATCAAGGTATGCTTTGTAGCCCTCATTGGCTAACTCATCCAACAAGGTTTTGTCATCCTCTGTTAATTGCGTTTCGGTTCTTCTAAAAATGGATCCTTCCAATCCAGCAGAAACCAATTGCTCTAAATTAAATCGGCTTGATGCCACCTTGCCAAAATTAGAACTGATGGTTTGCCCTTGGATGGTCACTTGCACTTCTTCATGCTCGATGGTATCGCCAAGCGAAGCATAAAAGTCGTGTGTGTTTCCACCTCCCCTAGCCGGAGGCCCGCCCCTGCCATCGAAGAATAGAGCTTTTAATCCAAATTTTCTTGATACAGAAGTTAGGCTTTCTTTGGCTCTGAAAATAGACCAGTTTGCTCGCAAGTAGCCACCGTCCTTCGTGCCGTCAGAAAATCCAAGCATGATTGTCTGATGATTTTTTCGTCTCTCCAAGTGTAAGCGATAAGCAGGTATGGAATACAACTCTTCCATTATTGATTTCGCATTGGCCAAGTCATCAATGGTTTCAAAGAGCGGAACAATGTCTAGTTCTAGCTCATCACCGTTACCAATCAACAGCCGAGCCAACACAAAAACTTCTATCACATGCAAAGCATGCTGGCAATTACTAATTACATACCTATGGCTTCCGCCAACACCATTTTCTTTTTGAATGGTCGCAATGGCTAACATGCTCTGCACCGTTTCGATAACGAGTGGATCTTCAAAATCAATAAACAACAGGTTCGATTTGATTGAAAGCAAATAATCTATCTGTTCTTTCTTGTTCAACAATTCGTAATCGTTAAGCGAAATATCTTTTTGCTTCGTAGCGAGGCGAGTCAAAATAGTATTCCAAACGTAATCGTGTTTGCGGCTGTCTTGCCGAATATCGAGCGTGGCAAAATGGAATCCGAACGTTTTAATTTTTAAAATGAAGGCATCTACCAATTCTAAAAACAAACCGCCATGTTCGGCTATCAATTTTTTCCTAATCTCCGTAAGGTCAATTAGCAATTCACTGGCTTTGGTATAACCCTTTTCATTTTTGTAAACCAGCTCATATATTTTTTGCTCAACCGCAATCATGCGATCGGCAACGCCTTGAAAAGTTAATCTTCTCCGCAACAGACGAGCGTCTTTATAGTAGCACTTCAAAATGGACTCACGGAGGCGAGCCGCTACTTTGAGGGTGATCTCGCTGGTTACAAAAGGGTTTCCATCACGGTCTCCACCAGGCCAAAAGCCAATCACAATTAGCCGATCATTTTTCCAATCTGGCAGGGGCACATTTAGCCCACTGGCCAATGACCCAATAATTTCTGGAATAGAATGATAAAAAACATTTTCTAGATACCAGCAAAGGCTCAAGGCTTCATCGTAGGGTGTTGGCTTGTTTTGATTGATGAAGCCTGTTTTACCCAATTGCTGGAGCAATAAATTAATTTGAGTCAAATCATTTTGTCTGATGGCAGTTTCTAGATCGGTAAGAATTCCTAGAACATGACCCGGATAAAACTGTGTTGGGTGAGCCGTCAAAACGATTCGAAGGCTGAATTCATTAATTTTAGCAAGCAATTCTTTTTCCTTCTTCTCAAGTTTTGTACGAAGTAACAAAGCTGGTATCGTACCACTGCCATTAAAATCATTTACCTGTTCAAAGGCAGCATCTTCAATCGAATCAAACAAGGCCACTTGTCGTTCGATGTACTGTATAAAACTGAATAGTAAATCAAATTGCTCTTGCTCGGTAATCTGAGGAGCCATCTCTTTAAAGAATTTAATGATAATGTCATTGGCCGATTGCCCACTGGTAAATCCATCTGCACAGTATTGTTGAAGTAATGGCAGCAACACACCCGTGCGCGCCACGTTGCGAAAAGGTAAATTGAGAAATAGGCTATTGTAAATGTGATAGCGAGACGCAACCAGTTGGCTATAATTGTTCATTTAAAAGAGTTTTATATTTATTCATGCGCAATCCATATTGGGGTGAACAGGCTCTAGTTGCAGTTCGCTACAATTTATACTAACTTTTGCAACCTAAACGAAGTACCTATGAAGAAAATCTATTTGTTCAGTTTTTTAGTTTTCCTTCTATCAGCTTGCCTCGGGTACAAAGAACTACCTGTAGAGTACGATTACAGCTACCAAGGCAATTTCAAACGATACCGGACTTTCACTATTATGAGACCCATTGGGTTAAACGACACCACCATGACCAATGAGGTGATCGAAAAATCTATCATTTCAAGAATGAAATTTCTAGGGTATAAACTTACTGAGACGAGGCCACACCTAATTGTAGGTTTCAAAATGTACACCGACAGTCTAAAGTTTAATGGCTACAACCAACCCGAAATTGAAGAGTGGGTAAAAAGCCAACGGGCAGACAATGATTACAATCCTAAAAAGTTAAACATGAAAAGCGGCACACTACTGATTCAATTGTACGATCGTAGGCAGAATAGATCAATATGGCAAGGCTACGCGACAACGATCTACGGAGGAATAGACTTTAATAATCAGCGACATTTACGAAATGCAGTTATTTCTATTTTAGATAAATACAGGTTCTGGGCTGAGGGATTTGTAGAGGGCCAGACTGCTAAAGAAGCTACAGAGCTTTAGGGTTTATAATCGAATCAAAAATCATCAAAAACCCTGAAATTTGGGTTTTGCTTTTCAAAATTAATTCTACCTTTGCAGACCTTTTTAAAAGATACATTGTCCTATGGTGTAATGGTAACACTGCAGATTTTGATTCTGCCTTTCTAGGTTCGAATCCTAGTAGGACAACCGAAGAACCCGCTTGGGTCGAACCGAGCGGGTTTTTAGTTTAAAATTATGGCTGTAAAAATATTTTCAGGACGCGCAACCACCTACTTAGCCGAAAAGATTGCTCATGCCTATGGCGAAACCTTGGGCAAAGTAGATTATCAGCAATTTAGTGATGGTGAAATGTCTCCTTACATCGGAGAATCAGTTCGTGGCCACGATGTTTTTATTGTTCAATCTACTTTTGCTCCTGCCGATAATTTCATGGAGCTGTTGCTGATGATTGACGCGGCTAAGCGTGCCAGTTCATCAAATGTAAACGTAATTATCCCCTACTTTGGCTATGCCCGCCAAGACAGAAAAGATAAGCCGCGAGTGGCCATCGCTGCCAAGCTTATCGCCAACCTACTTTCTGCCGCTGGAGCTAATCGGATTATGACGTGCGATTTACATGCCGATCAAATCCAAGGTTTTTTTGATATTCCGTTAGACCACCTAGACGGTAACTACATTTTTGTTCCATACTTAAAGTCGCTCAACTTGGCCAATATCATGTTTGCCTCACCCGATGTAGGTGGAATAAAGCGCGCGCGGAGTTTTGCAAAATTCTTTAATGCCGAGCTTGCCGTATGCGATAAGTACCGCAAAGAAGCCAACAAAGTTGAGTCAATGAGGCTGATTGGAGAAGTAGAGGGCAAAGATGTAATTCTGGTAGACGATTTAGTAGACACAGGAGGCACGCTTTGTAAAGCGGCTGCACTGTTAAAAGAGAAAGGTGCCAACACAGTGCGTGCGATTTGCACTCATCCAGTACTTTCTGGAAAAGCGTATGAAAACATTCAATCTTCGTTATTAGAAGAACTGGTTGTTTCTGACACCATTCCATTGAAAGAGAATGTCTCAAAAATAAAAGTATTAAGCGTTTCTGATCTGTTCGCCAAAGCCATCCGGAAAATTCACGATCACGAATCGATCAGTTCATTATTTATCCGTTTGTAAACAATTTAAAATTAAACCAATAAACAATTATGAAAACCATCGAGATTATAGGGTATCGAAGAGCAAATCTCGGCAAGAATGACTCTCAGAAAATTCGCGAAGAGGGAAATGTGCCGTGTGTTCTTTATGGAGGAGATAAGCAAATCCATTTCCACTCACCCGTTATTTTATTCCGCGACTTAGTGTACACCAACGAAGCACACTTCGTTCACTTGAATATTGAAGGAGAAGAATGCCAAGCAATTATGCAAGAAGTGCAGTTTCATCCAGTTAGTGAAATTATTTTGCACGTAGATTTCTTACGCATTAGCGAAGACCGAAAAATTAAAATGGATATACCTGTACGTTTGGTAGGTCAAGCTCCAGGTGTTTCAAAAGGTGGAACATTAGTGCGGAAACGCGCTGCATTAAAAGTTTACGCGTTCGCTAAAGATATGCCCGATCATATCGATATCGATTGCTCTACATTGGATTTTCACCATGCCATAAAAGTGGCGGATGTTCAAATTGCTAACTTAGAGTTATTAGATCCTAAAGCAGCAGCAATTGCCGCTGTAGAAGTACCGCGTGCTGCTAAGTTGGCTGAAGAATCTGCCGCTGCCGCACCCGCTGCCGGAGCTGCTGCTGCCACACCTGCTGCCGGAGCTGCCGCACCTGCTGCTGCTGACGCAAAGAAAGCAGAAGCACCTAAGAAAGATGAGAAAAAGAAGTAATCAACTTTCGATCGTTGAAATAAAAAATCCCGCAAATGACGGGATTTTTTATTTACGTAATTTGCCAGTGATCTAATTTGCACCTTTATATGAAGTACCTAATTGCCGGCTTAGGGAATATCGGCCCGGAATATGAGCTTACACGGCACAATATTGGTTTTCTTACGTTAGACAGATTCGCTGATCTTCATAAAATCAATTTTACAACCGATCGATTAGCTAACAAAGCAGAACTCAAGTATAAGGGAAGACAGTTGCACCTCATCAAGCCCAACACATTTATGAACTTAAGTGGAAAAGCGATTGCTTATTGGCTGCAAGACTTGAAAATTCCCAAAGAAAATTTATTGGTAGTGGTTGATGAACTCGCCTTGCCTTTTGGGAGTTTACGGATGCGCACGAAGGGAAGCGCGGCTGGTCACAATGGTTTGAAAAATATTGAACAACTAGTGGGTGGGCAAGATTACAGCAGATTGCGAATGGGGGTTGGAAATGATTTCGCGAAGGGGCAACAAGTGGATTTTGTATTGAGTAACTTTAGTCAAGAACAGTTTACAGAGCTTCCAACAATCATGGATAAAGCGGGTGAAATGATTCTCTCCTTTTGTACGATTGGCGCAGAACGAACAATGAATTTTTTTAATACCTAACATCTATGGATTGGATTCAAATAGCTGGGCATGTCGGTGCATTCTTAAGCAGCATCACGTTTATTCCACAAGTTTATAAAGTCTTGAAAACAAAAAGTGTGGGTGATTTGAGCTTAGCAATGCTACTAATAATATCATCTAGCACTTTGATCTGGTTAATCTACGGTATTGCACTCATGTTATGGCCGGTCATCTTAGCAAACGGAATTATTTTTTGCTTAAGTCTGCTGCTGATCTATTTTAAGTTTGCCTATTCGAAGAAGTAATTAAAAGTTATAGCTATCATTTTCAACAATGTTCGTTATCTCAAATATTTGTCAATTGGCACTAACTTGTAAAGTGGCGATGATTCAAATAAATTTCTCAAAATCGACATATGCGTGTTCCCATAAATGACCAATACTCTATCGCCTTTGTTTGTTATTACCCTTTGGATATTTGAATAAATCCTGATATTTCTATTGTAGTATTTAGTTATGAATTGGTCAGCACCAATGGGATATCTATTGGTACCAAATCTTGTAAAAATTAACCACCTTCCCAATATTTTCTTAGTATAGTCTTCATGATTTAAAAGTCGAAGAAAATCTGTCGTGGTATAATGGTGTCTGAGCGAATCTGAAAAACGTTGGTTTTCATCGTATAATTTATTCCAATTATTAAAAACACTATCCTCGTCCTCTTTTGAGGCATATTTTTCATATTCAGTATATAGTTTTTCATCACGTAATGCAGCCATAGGCTGTGCATCCACTGCAACTATTCGCTTTATTCCTAGACGTTTGCCAAGTTCAAATGCTAAAATGGAAATTTCTCCTTCATAGCCTTGTGAGCTAATTTTCTTCCCCTTGCAATATTCTTCATAAAGAGAATCTAATTCACTCTGCCACCTTGGGTTAAGTTCGACACAAATTACCGTTGGTTTTATTCTCTGAAGACTTTGTCTAACAATCTCTATTTCTTTTACTCTGCGAGGTTCATCCATAATATACCGCCACTTGAACTCGGTTCTATTTGAATCTACATTTTCTCCAGCAAAATGAAACGTTCCTAATAAATAGATTTGTGGCTTTTCTTTTGAGATTTCAAAACGGGCATTAATCTGATTAATTGACTGTTGTATTTTGTCTTGACAAAATGCGGATGAAACAAAAGTGGAAAACAAAAGTGGCAATAATATCTTTTTCATTTTTTACTTTTATGTTAGATGTGTCCCATTAGCATAACGCTCAATTATTAACCATATCCAATAGCTATTTTTTCCTAATAATAATATCCCCATTGTGGTTTTTCATACTGAACTCAGGGCCGCCACCGTTCACTTCACCTTTTATTGACCCGTCAATCACTACTTTATAAGTACCCCCACTCATTTCTTTCTTCTGAATGGGCGCTTCTGTTACCATGTTCATATCAAACCCACTGAGGATTTCGCCTTGCTCAGTTTTTAGTTTGAATGTTGCTTTCAAGGTTGCAGGAAAGGTTACGTCAATATCGCCATTGAAAGTGGAGAACGACATGGGCGTTCCTTCTTTCACCTTATTGAACGATACTTTTATTGCGCCATTGAAAGAAGTTGCCAAGACTGAACCCGAAATGTTTTCAGCTGTGATATCATCGTTGTGATTAGTTAATTCTAGTTCACCTGATACATTTGATATAAACATAACACCATCATTGAACGTGCTTACATTCAAATCAAAGTCTAAGGGCACTTCGATCTCCAGTTTCATTTTTTGAGAAAAAGAATTGGAACTGACTTTAACAACATTGTCATTCTCTGTTACCTCTAAATCCAAAGCACCGCCAGATATTTTCTTTAAACCTGCCTTATTTCCATCTGATTTATTGTTCGTTCTCGTATCTATGCGACCCAAAGGCTTCAACCTTCTATCATCATTGTCATTATTATCGTCATCATCATTGTTATTGTTATCATCTTCGCTTTCTGCAATGGCTTTGTATTTAACTAAAACATCCTTACGCGGTGAACCTTTGACGGTAATTGATCCGTAGTTGAGGTGCGCTTTTAATTTCCCTCGCTTGTTAGGATCAGAAAGGGGCACTATAAAATCGCCAGCGTTTTGGGCAAAGGCGAATGAGGTAATTAAGATTAGTATGGTGATTATTATAAATTGCTTTTTCATATTGTTATCTTTTAATTGTTAAAACTAGTTCTGCTATGATGTAGTGTTTCAAATGCTCATCAATCGATCGTTTTATTTTACCCAACTTAAATAAATGGATTTACCAATATCATAAAACGATTGGTCGTTATGGTTGCCATTGTTTGTTAGTAGAATAATGCCTGAATTGAGCTCTGGATAAATTAGGCATAGCGAAGTAAAGCCATACGTTCCTCCGTCATGCGACCAAACTATGTAACCTTTTTTTGTGCTTGATATCCCCCAATTCAATCCCTTTCCTCTTTTATTGTCTCCCCATGTAAGTTGGTGAGATAACCAAGCAGCACTTCCATTTTTCGCCTCCAGCTGCTCTTTTATGTAGAGTAACATATCATTGGTAGTAGAGCGTATACCTCCCGCTGGTTCAGCTAATCTGTTTCTCCAATATTTTGTATTGTTTCCTTCAACATCATAGCCTTGCGCAAACTTCTTATAATCAGACTCCATTAATGTTATATTTGATTGAGACATCTTATAAGGTTTGAAAATATAGGTTTCGAGAAGCTGTTCATAACTTTGCTGGTATGCCTTTTCAAGAATATAACCAAGAAGGCTGACAGCAAAATTAGAGTACTCACTCTTTGTTCCTGGGGGTGCATCTAAACTTATGTTTTGTAAAATATCCACAAGTACTTTTTCACTAAAAGTTTCAGAAGGATCAAAAGTGTCTTTTCCTGTCCCGACAATTTTAGGCTGAGAAGGTAAACCTGATGTATGATTACTTAAATGAACTAATTGAATAGGTTGCCCCTTAAATTGCAGATTAGGAAATTTTCCATTTAGATAGGTACGGATATCATCGTTCAATTTTACTTTTCCCTCTTTTACTGCGTGAGCCAGAATAATGCCCGTAAATGTTTTTGTAATTGAGCCGATTTCATAAATAGTCTCTGCTGACGGTAGCTTCTTACTACCTTTTTCTGTTTCGCCAAAATTGTAGGTAAACATCTCACCGTTTCGAAAAACACCTACAGACAGTCCCGCGACATTTTCATTTCTCATATAGTCGTTAACAGCATTTTGTACAACACTATCTAAACTAGTTTTAAGCAAATTGTCGGAAGGATAGTGGTTTCGGGTTTGATTGATTGGCAATTGATAAAATGTCAAGCCAAAAACATCATACGAGGAATGAGAAAGCGCCTTTACGGATAACTGTAGCGATTTTTTCTCATAGAAAAGTCGGTATGTAGAAACATTGGTGGTATCGGTATACATTTTTTCGGTCTTCTTAATTTTACCAAGACTAGAGGCGTCCTTCAGTAGATTAATAAGTACTCCGCTTTTAATATTCCTTTTGAACTCCCTATTGGCCAGCGCATAAATCCCTTCATAATCACCTCTATTGAATTTTGAAACGATACTATCTTTTAGAATATCGTTTTTTATATTCTGAGTGGATTGACTTTTTGCAGATATAGTGATAAGGCCGAAAAAAAATAGAGCTAGTAATTTTTTCATAACATTTTGCTTTATTCAATCAATTATTGCTTGCGACTTCTTTCAGATAAACATTCCCGTTGAAAGTTTCAAAATCCAGTAAAGCTCCCCCACTTCCGATCTTGAAACGGTTTCCACTCAAGGTGTATTTGATTCCCTTATCCCCACCCTCCTTCTCTATTTGCGCTGGCAGGGATTCTAAGTTGGACACGTTGCTAAAAAACTCCCCGTTGAAACTCTTGAAAGCCATGTTAGCAGTGAGTCCTTTTTGAAACCAAGCATTGATATCGCCATTGAGTGTGTAAAAGCGACAGGGCTTGTCCGGATTTTTGGCGTACTCGACATCTACCTTGCCGTTGATCGTAGTGGCAGACGCTTCGCGAGAAATGTTTTTGAGCTTGATACCTCCGTTGATGTTTTCAACTTTTAAAGTACCATTCACATTCTCTACTGAAATATCTCCATTGTTGATCGTGCTGAGAACAAGGTTGACAGTGTACGGAACTTTAATGGTGAAATCAAGCTTGTAATCGTATTTGGTATCGCAATGATTATCGCCTTCCCAATTATATGTCCACTTGTTTCGCGTGCCGAAATTGCGAGCTTTCCAATCTTGTTTACCAAATACATTGCAGCCGCCTTGCATGTAAAAGATGAGTGTGTCAGCACGGTCTACCACGCCTAGTTGGATCTCCCTTTTACCAGCCTCCAATCTCTGCTGTGATTTGGCAGTGATCTTCTTTGATACTTCCACGATCACTTTCGTGCCTTCATAACCAACCACATGGACATCGCCATTGATGTTAGCTACAAGTACCGTGTTCTCTACTCCCACTTTTTCGAAAGTAAGTTCTTTACTGATTGTTTCAGTAAAGGTTTGAGCTGTTACTGAATTGGCAAAAGCCATCAGTAGAATAAGATTAATTATCGTTTTCATTTTTTAAGATTTTTTTATTAAAAAGTCAGGGAGACGCCTGACACTTTGAAAATATTTTTACGCATCGTTTAAATTAAGATACTAATGCTTTTTTCAATTTTACCTTTCACTTCTTTCGGTGTTTTATCACTCTTAAGAAGTTTCTTCAATTCACTCACAGATTTTCTTTCTTGCAACGTCACCATCAGTTCTGCTAAAGCAACCTGCACTAAGGGTGAGTCTTGCACGGAAATAGATTTGATCAGTTCTGCTCTCACTTCACCGTCTTTGGCGTAGTTCATCAAAACATCCAATGCAGCCAAGCGCACGTTCACATTTTCATCGCCATTGAGGGTTTTGAATAGAGCAGTCGTCACCTTCTTGCTTACTTGGTTCATATCCGATGAAAGGCTTACAGCTTTCAGTCGTTCGGTAGCTGATTCCTTTTCCAACATGGATAACATCATCACTTCTTTCAACTCGCTCACTTGTTGAGTCAACTGTTTTACCGATTTATCTTCCGATGGACTCTTAAGAAAATAGCCACCTACAAATCCAGCCACAAGTAATGATGTAGCCAATGCTAGTCTTGGGAACAAATTACCCCAATCAAATTTTGGAAGTGGTATGGTTTTAGAAGTTTGGGTTTTCTTTTCTTGAGCTAGAGCCGAATAAAACTGATCGTCCAGTCGAATAGAGGGAGAACCTGTATCGATAGAAAGAATTTGCTCGTCTAGCTTTTTCAAGTCATGCAATTGAGCAAGACCAATTTTTCCTGATTCCATCAGTCGTTCGATTGCTTTCACTTCTGTTGAGTCAGCCAAGCCTACATTAAACCTTGCCACCAACTCATTTATCTGATTCTGTTCCATAATCACATCCGTTTTTCCAATTGCTTGTATACCTCTTTCAACTCTTGCAACGCCCTAAACACTTTTACCTTCACCGCTCCTTCCGAGCAACCCAAAATCTCCCCGATCTCGTGATATTTCTTCTCTTGGTATTTACTCAACAACAATACTTCGCGTTTGTCAATAGGCAGTCTATCCATGGTCATGGAAAGCATCTGATGATCGTCTGCCAATAACATCTCTGTCGAGCGGTTCTCATTATGCCCCAACTTGTCTTGCCAATCTTCCAATTCTTCTTTGATTTTTATCTTATTACCCCTATGATGATCGTTATTCACGTTGCGCGCAATCTGAAACATCCATGCCCTGAAATTTCCCTCTCCCATAAAAAGATGCCGGTACTTTAAAATGCGCAAGAATGTATTTTGCACCAAATCTTCACTCAACTCTTGTTCTCTATTGAGCCCGTAGAAGAAACCATACAACGGTTTCTTGTACCGCTCGAAAAGAAGCCCGAGCCGATCTAGGTCGCCTTCGCGTACCTTTACCATCAAAGAATTGTCAGAAAGCGCTTCCAAATCGGGGGGTTGAAGATTTCATAGAGGGAAACTACACTTATTTTGAAAGGTTACAGGGGTTAGATGTGAATTTTGATTTTTTTTACTTACCCACCAAAGCCCTGCTTAAGCGAAAGACTTGGTTTCATAAATCAGAAGCGAAGATGGGCGGCCTTACGGGCTATCCGCTATACTCCTCGCTCCTCGCACACATCCACGCGGCTGCGGGGTGCCACTCCTATCCCGGGCCGGGCTGCTTTCAAAAAGCTTGTGTCTCGCATCGTGCCCCGAATAGGCTAAGTGAGCTAAGTACTTACTACAA
>JAAFHY010000006.1 GCA_013298505.1 Cytophagales bacterium | reverse complement strand
CGAAGCAATCCCATGATATTGAAACCGAGACTTCGATTTGACGGATCGCTTCGCGCCACTCTTCATGCCAACGCTGATACTCGAGATGACGGGTTATATTGACGTCTTTGCGAGCAACGAGCGAGGGATTGAGGGAAGGGCGAAGCAATCCCTAAATAGAAAGTCCGTACTTCGATTTCACGGATCGCTTCGCGCCACTCTTCTTGCCAACGCTGGTACTCGCGATGACGGGTTATATTGATGTCTTTGCGAGCAGCGAGCGAGGGTATTGAGGAAGGGCGAAGCAATCCCATGATATTGAAACCGAGACTTCGATTTGACGGATTGCTTCACTCCTACGCGCCTACCCACACTGGTGTTCGCAATGACGGCACCCTTCGTCTTTGCGAGCAGCGAGCGTCAGGTGTTGAGGAGGGGGCGAAGCAATCCCTAATAGTGAACCTTAGACTTCGATTTGACAGATTGCTTCACTCCTACGCGCCCCTCATAGCAGGTGTTCGCAATGACGAGTTAAGAAGGTACTCGCGATGACGGTAAAACGGTGTTCGCAATGACGGATAAAATTAAAGTCGTCTGACCACCTGCCTACCGGACAGGCAGGCTCGAAGTGGTCTTGACGACTAGTCTTACTCTTTTTTCTTCTTTGCCTCTGCCCCCACAATCCTCATCACTTCTTCCATTTGTTTTTTCAACGTGAGGGTTTCTAAATTAGGTTTAAGGTGTCTGACGGCTAATGTTGCAAGCAAAAAAGCCGTCTGACACCTGTAAATATGCTCTACTCTTTCTTCTTCTTGGCCTCTGCCCCAACAATCCTCATCACTTCTTCCATTTGTTTTTTCAACGTGAGGGTTCCTAAATTAGGGTTAAGGTGTCTGACGGCTAATGTTGCAAGCAAAAAAGCCGTCTGACACCTGTAAATATGCTCTAGTCTTTTTTCTTCTTCGCCTCTGCACCAACAATCCTCATCACTTCTTCGATTTGTTTTTTGAGGGCCGCTATTTCGGTGTCTTGTTTTTCTTGTAGAGAAGTGAGTTTTGAAGTGAGTTGTGTATTGGTGCCCTTTAGTTCATTGTTTTCTTTTTTAAGCTCTTCAATCATTTGTTGTTGCTCTTGCACAGCTTTGACTAGCGGAGCTATTAAATCATTGTACCTAACACTATAAACGCCTTCGCTATCTTTTGAGATAATTCCGTTGCCTGCTGCACCGGTACTATTCAATGCGGCTTCAACTTCTTGGGCAATAAACCCATATTCAATTTCTCTTCGCTCGTTATTTGATCGAAAATAAGATACAGGTCTCAAAGTTTGAATAAACTCCAAACCAAGGTTAGATGGCTTTATGTCCGATTTCAAGCGCCTATCAGAAGTGATTGTCCAAGCAACTTGTATACCTGCATAAGAGACCGCGGTATTGCCAATTCTAACTTGGTTGCTAGCCGTGGGGTTTGGTGCTTGGGCATTATAGCCTACAACAGTATTATTGCTGCCCGAAGATAAATTGGCTCCAGCATCATACCCAAGGGCGGTATTTAAATTACCCGTGTTAGAAAAAAGTGACCTAGCCCCAGCTGCAGTGTTCTTAAACCCTATAATATTGGTATATAGAGATGATGAACCAATACTCGTATTTTCAGTTGCAGTGGTGCTTGCACTCTGCGCAGTAGCTCCTACAGCAGTATTTGCTTGTCCTACAGTATTAGAATATAACGCCCCTCGTCCAATCCCACAATTGTCTATGCTTTCATTACCGTCTTGACTTATCCTAGTTGTAAAATTTCCCGCTCGATACCCGTAAAATGAATTCGCATCATCAACTCTTCCCGCTATCTGGTTTTTCATCCTAAAATTCAACGGCACATTATCCGTAGTCCCAATAAAATTTGTTCCGTCAACCGTACCGCTGTTGCCTGTCAAACCCCAGCCAGCACTAGTAGTTCCCCAGCTCGCTAAACCAGTACCATCTGATGTCAGCACTTTTCCCGCTCCCTCGGTGCCATCTTTTATTTTTATGTTTCCCACTACATCAAGTTTTGCTATGGGTGTTGTTGTGCCTATCCCCACATTGCCTCCATTATTGAAAATGTTTCCGTTGTTTATCCAACTAGTGCCGTTCCAATAAAGTGTATTACCCGCGGCAGTGCCTTGCGGCAGCCCGTTAGTTGCATATAACGCATAAGGCACACTCAGCAACTGACTGGTGCCCGAGATGGTATAGTTTGTTCCCCCAGCAGGGTCTGCTTCTGTTTTAATAAAATAGGGGCCATTTGCCCAATTGATGCTGGCAAACGTGGTCGTAACGGGCGTGCCTCCACCAATTTCTAAACTGGCCACACCGTTGGCATCGGTGGTGACGGTATGCGTTTCCGCGAAAGCGATTGTGCCTGTTGCCGAGCCTTGCAACAAGCTAATACGGAAGCCCACATTGCTATTGGCAACAACCAACCCACTGCCGTTGCGCACCACACTTTGGTAGCTCATTTTGGCAGGAGCCTGTGCGAACGCAAGGGTGGTTATTAAAAAAAGAAGAAGTGAAAGTTGTATTTTTTTCATGATTAACTTTTTACTGCTTAATGATCTTAAATGTCTTTAACTCTTGGTTGCCCTCCTTTACTATCAACAAGTAAGTGGATGGAATTAAATTTCCTACTTCTATTATTGTTTGAGGTTGATTTACATTTTGTTGGAACAAAAGTTTTCCGTTCAAATCGTATAGTTGTGCAGTGGTATTTTTAAGGCTGCGATTTTCTATTTTTAAATTGACTACCGTAGCGGTGGGGTTGGGATATACCGTGCAGCTTATCTCTTTATTGAGTGCCTCGTCTAAATCGGTAATGACCACCGTTGTTTGCAACACGCCTTGGGCAACACTGCCAGTGGCATTGCCAAAATTTTTGTAGGCGATTTGCCCAACCGAATAAGTTACAGAGCCACTACTGCCCGTGGCTTTTCCGCCTGCAGCGAATACTGCATTTTGTGCCCGAAGGCTCGTGAGGCTTACGCCAATGAGCAATACGGTTAATTGAATTTTTTTTGCGATCATAATGCGTGTTGATAAAATAGTTGTTAAGGCTAAACTACAACAATCCTTCTATCAAAATATCCTCATCAATATCTTCCCAATGGATACCTTCACCGCCACCGATCAGTCGCCAATTGTTTCTCTGTTCCAGGGTTGCTTCTCTCAATCGAGGAAACCAATCCAGTGGAACCGCAATCTCCCGCCCATCATCAAGGCACACAATCATTTGAAGATTCTTGAACCAAACCTCTACAGCGTTGTTCGATTTACTAATCGTTAAAATACTCATTCCATTTATCGTTAAATAATTGTACGTTTTCAGTAACTAATTTACGAATCTCGTTGATTTCGTGTGCCTTTAATCGTTTTGACTTTACTAATTCTACTAGGAATAAGTTAATTTTGCAGTGGCGTCTCCTTTTTCTAAATGGACATGCTTTGGCAAATGTTCATTGGCATAAAAGAAGAAACGAATTCCCTTTATATTTAATAGGGTAGGCACAAGTAAATACAATTTCAATTCTTCATTACTCCTTCTTCTTTGCCTCTGGACCAACAATGTGCATCACTTCTTCCACTTGTTTTTTCAACGTGCGGGTTTCTAAATTAGGTTTAAGGTGTCTGACGGCTAATGTGGCAAGCAAAAAAGCCGTCTGACACCTGTAATCATGCCCTAGTCTTTTTTCTTCTTCGCCTCTGCGCCTACTATCCTCATCACTTCTTCCATTTGTTTTTTCAAGGCCGCTATTTCAGTGTCTTGTTTTTCTTTCATGGAGGTGACTTCCGATTTCAATTGAGTGTTTGCACCTTTCAATTCGTTATTTTCTTTTTCTAGGGCTTCAATCTTTGCATTGAGTTCTTGTGCGGCTTTAATTAACACAGGCACAAGATCACTATACATCATGCCATAATGCCCTCCTTCTTGCTCCGGCCTTTTAACTACTTCGGGTATTACCAATTCTGTCTCTTGGGCTATTAGACCGAGCTTAGTACCAGTATCTCTATCTTTCCAAGAGTAAGAAACAGGACGAAGCTTCATTACTTCATTTAGGCCATAGTTTAAGTTCTTGATATTTTTCTTTAAGCGAATGTCAGAGGTCTGGATAGTTCCTATTGCCGCATATACTTGATTCCACCTGAAAGAACTTGTTCCTAAATCAGAGGCGTTGTCAGTAGCAGGGCGAATCGTTGCATTTGCAGCAATTTGGCTCGCACCTCCGTCTACTAATGACTCCACGGAGCCAAAATAGATGCCTCCAGTTGCGTCAATATCTCCGGCAACTGTTAGTTTTCGTGTGGGCGTTGCATCTCCAATACCTACATTTCCATTCTCATCAATGGTCATTTTTTCTGTGAGCGATGCGCCCAACCTTGTGTAGAAGCGCAGCGCAGAATAGGTTTGGTTGCTATTGGTGCGGGTAGCTTCAATGCGGGCAATATTGTAATTGTTAGAGTTAGCATAATTGATAAAATCTATTTTGCCAATAACCCCCGCTATGTTGCTGGTATTTGATCCTTTCAATTCGAGCGACATGGGCGCGGTTGCGATCTCGGTAAGCGTAGAAGCGAGCGACACATATTTTTGGTTTGCTTCGCCAGGAACGATCCCTGCTGCTGCTCCGCCCAAGGCCAAATTACCATCTCCCGTTACGCGCAATACTTCGTTGCTGGTAGTTGTGCCCGTTCCTGCATAGAACACGTGGTCGCTCGTTGTGGCGGGTACTTGGTAACGCAAAATATTGGTGTTCGTTCCAAAGCCTGAGAACTGATGATCGTTATTGACTGATTCGGCTAGCACCACCTTACGGTTATCAATCGTATTTGTAAACTGCAACGGTGCATTGGGAGTTGGTGTGCCTATACCTACGTTACCTTGTATAATCGCTCCATTTGTTGGTGCAAGGGTTGTGCCCGCATAGCTTGCCCCAATAGCAACACCGCCCTCTACATCTAATTTGTTAACAGGGGTGGTAGTTCCGATACCAACGTTGTTTGAATTGGTCATAAACATGGTTGAAACACTTGAGTTGTTTCTAAGGTTGAACCCACTCGATCCGTAAAACATATACGTTACGTTATCATTTTCGCGTGGTATCAACCATGTTTCGTATGTGCCCCCTGTGTTTCTCGCAAAAAGCTGCGCACTGTTGTCGAAGCCTAATGCGGGACCCGCGCCTGCTATTGATAATTTTTGGGTAGGTGAGGGTGTGCCAATACCCACATTGCCTTCTATGATAGCTCCATTCGTAGGTGCTACGCTACCACCCGAGTAGGTTGTGCCTACCGCAAGTCCACCCTCTACGTCTAATCTGTTAAAAGGTGTTGCGCCTACGCCTAAGTTACCGGTACCCGTCAAGCTCAGGTTAAACCCGTTCATATTTATGGCAGTACTGTTTGATAATGTTCCTCCTAGTGCAATATCATTTACCGTTCGGGTAAGGCCATTGCTGGCGGTAACAGTGGCAGCGGCTGCTGTCCAGGTAGGTGCTGCGCCTGGGCCAGCAGAAGTAAGCACTTGGCCAGATGTACCCGCGGTGTTGTTCGGCATTAAAGCACCAGAGAAACGTACGTTACCGGTTACATCTAATCTTTCGGATGGCGCGGCATTAGCAATACCCACATTTCCTGAAGAAAGGATTCTCATTCGTTCTGTTACTTGGCCAGCGGATGGTTTTGTCCATAATGACAAATCCATCGTTTCTGCACCTGTGGTCGTAGATGTTGTAATTCCAGACAAACTTGCTCCCAAAATTGTTTTAGCGCTGTTGCTTTGTAAGGAGAAGCTAATGTTTCCATTGTTATTACCTACAGTATTTCCTTTAATCAACAAACCTGCATTTCCACCAACAGCACTCTGATCTATTGTTACGATACTCGTATTCTGGGCAGCACCTGCATCGGTTAGGTAATGTGTGCGGGAAGTACCTCTAACAATAACATCACCAGCTACATGAAGAGCTGTTTGAGGGCTTGAGGTTCCTATTCCGATATTTCCGCTTCCTCTAATTCTCATTAACTCCAGTGAGCTTGTTGAATTTATCGCAGAATAAAATATGTGATCTGTAGTCGCAGCGTCAGTTTGATATCTTAATGAATTGTTATTTACTCCAAAACCATCGAACTGGTGATCATTGTTACCAAACTCCCACAGGCTTATTTTTCGATTGGCCAAGGTGCTTGGAAAAGATAAAGGTGCAGTTGGTGTAGTTGTTCCAATTCCTACATTACCAGTGTTATCAATTCTCATTCGCTCTGAGCCTGCTGTGTAGAGTGCCATTGAACCAATTGTTGGAGTGTGAATACCAGCATGGTTAAGACCGTCAATCTGTAAGTCAAGACCGCCTGAAGTTACAGCAGCCGCATTGGCACGATTGGTCATTAATTTTCCATCATTAGCAAACAAATTTCCCGCTACACTAAACGCTTCACTGGGGTTGGTTAACCCAACGCCAATATTACCTGAAGACAAGATCCGCATCCTTTCCACGCCACCCACACCAGTTCCAAACCGGAGTGGCTGCGCATCGGTTGTTCCAATAAAATTAGTTGCTGGGTTGGTGCCTGCATTTCCTGTAAGTCCCCAGCCACCACCTGCTGCTGCCCACGTTGGTGGCAAGCCTGCTCCCGCAGAGGTAAGCACTTGGCCAGCAGTGCCCGCGGTGTTGTTAGGCATTAGGGCTCCAGAGAAGCGCACGTTTCCAGTTATGTCTAAGGCTTGTGAGGGTGCGCCAGAGTTGTTGATCCCAATACCTGTAGAAGAAACAGATAGTTTTGTTTGCGGAGCGCTTACTAAAGCAGCTGCTGTGCCCGAGGCAAACACGGTAAGTTCGGTAAGGCCGTCTTGCATCAATATGCCGTTGGCTGTGCCTGTGCCTATGTGCCTGGCTGCATCGGTGCCATCTATATAAATATTTCGGGTCATACCATCAAAAGTGCCCACGTTGGCCACCAACAAACCAAGTCTGTTGCCCACCTGTACTTTGCTTAATGGTGTAATGGTGCCTATACCCACATTGGTGCCGTTGTCAAAAATCGTAGAGGCTACCAAGCCGCCCGCGCTGCCTTTGGGGATTACATTGGCGGTGGTAAAACTGGTTGGCGCGTTTACCCACGTAGGTGCGCCTACTCCATTGCTTTGCAAAAGTTGGCCAGAAGTTCCTGCTGCGGTAAACGCAAAATCGGTTGCCCCACCATAAGCTACCGCACCGGGTACAACAGAAGTAATTCCTGTTCCGCCATTGGCTGTGCCAAGTGTGCCAGCTATTTTAGAAGCATTTACGCCTGCTATTTTTGCGTTAGTTACCGCTAAGTCGCGGATGTGGTTGGTGTTGACGGCACGGTTGGCGTCAATGGCCGCATCGCTTTGCAACTTTGCACCCGTTACGGCATCGGCCGCAATTTTCGCGCTTGTTACGGCCAAGTTAGATATCGTAACCGCACCCGTATTTGCGATACTAGCATCGCCACTCATGGCAACACCTGTGGCTACGTTGCTACCATTGCCTACAAAAATATTTCCGTTGGTGAGCGTTGGTGATAAGAATGCTGGAATGGAAACCCAAGATGGTGCTGCTGCCCCGTTGCTTTGTAAAAGTTGGCCACTTGTACCTGCTGCAGAATATGCATGAGCAGTACCGGTTCCATACCCTACACCACCGTTGGTAGGTGTAGCGGTGGAGTTTGTTCCTCCTTGTGCAATGGGTAATGTGCCTGTTACGTCAGTGGTGGTAAGATCTACTGCA
Organism: Cytophagales bacterium; assembly: GCA_013298505.1. Taxonomy (GTDB): domain Bacteria; phylum Bacteroidota; class Bacteroidia; order Cytophagales; family Cyclobacteriaceae; genus ELB16-189. The sequence goes on along the minus strand of JAAFHY010000006.1, from coordinate 70,476 downwards.
CCCACGGCTAAATCTGCTGCTGTTATAGTGCCATCGGTAATCGTTCCACCTGTGCCGCCTGAGACTGCGCCTAAAGTAGCGAGTGCACCCAAGCCGAGGTTAGTGCGAGCGGTAGCCACGTTGGCCACATCACTCAGGTTGTTGGCACTGACCATGTTTCCACCACCAACAGTAGTCCAAGTGGGCGCAGCTGCACCATTGCTTGTAAGTACTTGCCCTGCTGTGCCTGCTGCGGTGTTTAGTATCCCCGTGCCGTCAGAATATAAAATTGTTCCGGCAGCCCCGGCAGTAGTCCTGTTGGTACCTCCGCTGACAATGGGCAGTGTACCTGTTACATCAGAAGAAGCCAAGCCAACAGCCGAGTAGGATGGCACAGCACCTCCGCGTAGAAAGCCCGTCCCTGTCGCGAGGCGGGTGGGTGTTGTGCCCACTGCATAGATGATATCACCATTGGTGGTGAGGGGGTTGGCTACCGTAGCCATAGACCCCAAGCCCAAGTTTGTTCTGGCGCTAGCAGCATTGTTTGCATTTGTTCCGCCATTGACAATGGGCAATACGCCCGTTACATCTGCGGAAGCTAAGCCAATAGCCGAATAAGAAGGTGTTGCGCCACCTCTTAAAAAACCTGTGCCTGTTGCAAGGCGTGTGGGAGTTCCACCCGCTGCGCCATAAATGATGTCGCCCGGTGTTGTCATCGGGTTGGTGAGCGAAGCATTGTTTTGCCACGAAGCTACGCCACCAGAGGTAGTGAGTATTTGTCCGTTGGTACCTGGGGCTAATTTGTTAACAGCAATGCCCGAGCCCAATTTGGCGTTGGTTACGGCCGCATCGCGGATGTGATCGGTGGTTACAGCTCTATTGGCATCGATACTCGCATCGCTGGCAAGTTTTGTGTTGGTCACAGCGTTGTTGGCCAGTTCGGTAGTGCCTATCCCGCCCGCGTTGATACCGATTGTGCCTGAACCAGTGATAGTGCCACCCGAAAGGCCAGTGCCTGCCGTAATGCTGGAGACTGTTCCTCCTCCAGCGAGTACCACCGGATTCCACGTTGTACCATCGAATTGGTACACACTGTTATTGGCTGGTACGGCTGCAGAAATTGATCTTCCGCGCAAGCCTTGTACAGTTACGTTTCCATTGGTGCTGTTCAGCGTAGCATCTTGGCTTAGGGTTGCTGCGGAGTTGGTTGTTCCATCACCAACGATGATTTGTCCTGGGTTAAGGGTAGGTGCTCCACCCCCACCTACGTTATCGGCAGCAGGCGCCCAAGCCGAGCCGTTCCATTTTAATATTTGCCCACTGGTAGCACCTGCTTGAGTGATTTTTCCGGGAGCTACATCGGTGATTTTTGCATCCGTAACTGCCCCGTTGTTTATGTTGATAGTGTTGACGGCACTATTGGCAAGCTTTGTAGAAGTGACAGCTCCTGTAGCTATTGTGGGGTTGGGGTAGGTACTTCCCAATAAATCGCCACCAGCAGAACCAGACGGTGCAGGAACGTTTTGCCAGGTTGGGTTGCCTCCACTCACGGTGAGGATTTGTCCATTGGATCCAGTTGTTAGTGCGCTAATAGGCGTAGTGCCTGTGCCTACCAATACGCCTGTTAAGCTAGTCGCACCCGTTCCGCCTACGGCTACCGGCAATGTGCCCGCATTGATTTTAGAGGCGTTTAAGTTTGGTATTTGCGCAGGCGCAAATGTGCCTGATGTTATTTGTGCTGCATCTAAAGCTGGCACTTGCGCCACAGGAAGTGTTCCAGTTGTTATGGCCGAGGCATCTAAATTGGTCAACAACGATCCATTTCCGTTAGGAGTCAAAAAATCGCCTCCAGGGGTAGCCGCACTAATGGTAGAACCATCGCTCTTCACCAAGCCCACAATCGCTTTTACATTGGGGTCGCTCTCGGAAGTGATGGCGGTGATATTGCCCGGACCAAGAATCGATGTGCTGTTGATTGTTTTAATATTTGTACCGCTCACTAAAGGGGCTTGGTAGTCTGTTCCCGCAGTAGCGGCACTGATCGTAGTACCATTTGATTTCACCAACCCGTTGATTGCCCTTACAGCAGGGTCGGTCTCGGTGGCAACGTAATCAGTTCCCGCAGTGGCAGCGACCAAGCCCGTGCCATTGCCTTTCAGTATGCCCGATAGTGGTGTGCCGATGGTGATGGCAGGGGTAGAAGTGGCTGTGGCTACTATGCCATTAAATCCATTGGCAGTTACTACCGATGTGCTGGTGACCGTTCCTCCTCCCGCAGGAGTGGCGAATATCCCGTCACCTCGGAGGAAAGTGGTGGTGTTATTGGGTGGTGTGGGTACTGCACCGCCTGTTGTGGCAGTCATGCTTGGAAGGTCTGAACCTGTGGCAATGCTTGGCACACCTGTGCCAGTGGTGTTTTTCAAAATGCCCGTAGGTAAACCAGCTAAGGATGTGCCGTTGATGCGCACTACTGTCGCTCCCGCTGTGATATTGCTTGTGCCGTTGAAGGCCGGTGAGGTATAATTAACATCGCCTGTCATAGCTATTGTTCTTCCTGATGCGAGCGCAGTGGCAGTCGTAGCGGTGGCCGCGTTGCCCGTGGTGTTTTGATTTAGGGTAGGGAAACCCGTTAAGGCTGCCGCACTCCCGTTTGGTGCTAGGTAATCTGTTCCAGGTACTGCTGCCGCAATGGTTGTTCCATTTGATTTCACCAAGCCGTTGATCGCTCTTACCGCTGGGTCTGTTTCGGCCGGAAGATTCAATAATTGCGAGCCATCTACTGCGGGTAGCCGTCCGGTGCCATTGAGTTGTACGATTTGGTTGGGGCCAGAGCCTACATCTAAGCGTGAAGTAGGCAACGTACCCGCTGTGATCTTAGCAGCGTCAATGCCAGAAGCGAGCTTCACGTTGGTAACATTGGCATCGGTGATCTGTGCCGTAGTGATTTGCCCCGTATGAGTAGAAAGCGCAAAGGCACTTCCGTTGATGTTGGTTGGGTCGTAGGTGCTTTTCAGCATATCGCCCCCGCCAGTTGCTGTTGTCCATTGGGGAATACCGCTCGCATCGGTTGTCAATACTTTGTTCGCATCAGGTACGCCCGCTGTACCGATCTTGGCAACGGTGACTGCACCATTGATGATCTTTGTTGTAGTTACCGCATTGGGCTGTATGGTGAACGTGCCAGTTGTGCCTGCAACGCTCAATCCTAAATCGCCTATAACTGTAATGCCTGTGTTGCTGCCGTTATTAGATAGCAATTGATTGGCTGATAAAGAAGGAAGTACGTTTGCATCTACATATGCCTTGGTGGCCGCATCGGCTGCCAACGTAGGTGCGCCCAGATTGGTGATCTTATTGCCGCCCAATGAAACAGCCGCATTGGCTGCACCAAAATTGCTGAAGGGTATTGCGCTAGGCGCGGTGGCAGTGGCCACGTTGCTGGCGTTGCCCACAAACAATTGCCCTGTGGGAAGTGCGGGAAGTGCTGATGGGTTGCTCCAAACAGGCACGTTGCCTGCCGAGGTGGTAAGCACCTGGCCGGGTGTACCAGCGGTTATTCTTGAAGGAAGTATTTTTGAAGTGGTTGCCCCATCGTTGAGTGCTGTCACAATACTATTTCCAGAAGTATTTTGTATAGTTGTATTGCCTGATGGGCCTGATACATCGCCCGATAGTGTAACTGTGGCCGTGGTCACTGTCCACCTGCCGTTGGTATTGTCCCAACTTAATGTTTGGTCAGTGGTGGTTGGTGCAGTGGTAGCTTCCCACTTCGTGCCGTCCCACACCAGCAATTGGCCTTTAGCTGTTGGGGTTGTTGTTGATAATCCGAAGGTATCGCTTGAGTTTCCTGTGAGTTGCACTTTATTGCCTACGATGGTGATACCTTGACTGCCAGCTCCACCTCCGCCTACTTGATTCCAGCCTGTGCCATCGAAAAAATAAACCTTCTTGTCACTGTCGTCAAATACAACCATGCCTTTTTCGCTGGTTGCTGCCACCGCAGATTTGTTGGTCACAATGGGTATCATAATACCTTGCTTGCCATCGCCAACTAGCAACAAAACAGCTTTTGAGTTAGGTGTAGGGGTTGAGCCTGTACCAATGGCAACTTGACCATAGATTACATTACCAAAACCTAAAAGGAATATAAACAATCCAATTTTAACGAGCGGGAGGCGTGTGCTTTTCATAACGAATGGATAGGTTAAGCAGAACTTGAGATAGTAAATATAAAACATAATACGAATTGTAAAAGGGAGGAAACCGAGAAGGCAAAGCAAACACATCTAAATCGTCAAAAATGCAATTAAGTCATTAGATACAGAACCACATAGGCACATAGTCCATATAGAAGTTTTGTGAAAGTTATGTTCCCTATTTTTGTATGTGGTTCAAAGATAGGATGCGTCAGCAATGACGCAGAAGGTAAAAAAAGGTAGTATAGTTACTTGGTAAAAAGGGCGGTTTGAAAAAATTTAACCGCAGAGGACGCTAAGAAACGCAGAGTTTGTAAAGTGGTCTGACAACTCAACACATCTTCAATTAGAAAGTCTTCGTCATTGCCAATCCCATGACGTTTAAACCAAGGCTTCGGTTTTAGGGATAGCCTGCATACTGGACAGGCAGTCTTCGCGCAATCCACAGCAAGCGCAGGTGCACGCGATGACAAAAAAATAGTCGTGACCACTCAAAGTGGTCTTGACGACTGAATGATTTTTCTTGCGAGTTACTTCACAAAACTAAACACATGATTGCCTGCCACCGACTCAACACGGCCTGTGCCGAGCGAACCCGTTGCCCAATTGAGCGATAGTTTTAATGTAGTGCTTGAAACTTCCGCAATGGTTACTTCCAGATTATCGCTGCGCTTGATTTTTTTTGCGGTGTTGTCAGTGAATGACCACGTGCCACTAGCTGGCCATACCGCTTTGCCGTTGGTGGTGGTATAGTTGGTGGCGGTGAAACTCAACGTCATGCCTGCGAATAGCGTGGTTTGATCTACACCATCTACCGTTACGGTGCTGATGCGCCACGTGTTTGCTTTCAATTGGTTGGTCGTTACTTCGGTGGCCGGAGGTGTTGAACCGCCTCCACCTCCGCAGCTTGATAGCACCAACATCGAAAGGATAACAGCAAGTGAAAAAATATACACAAGAGATTGGTTAACTTTTGAAGCGTATTTCATGATCGTTGCTTAATTAATTTTTAATAAATGATTTTGCCACGCTGTTTTTCCCTTGCACGAGTTGAATGATGTAACGACCGGGCGTAAATTGCCTTACATCCATTTTTACTTCGCGGCCTCCCTCGCCCACCAGTTGATTTAATGAGCGACCGAGCATATCAATAGTAGCGATATTTACTGGTGTGCCTTTTTCAAATCCACCTAAATCTATGATGAGTTCATCGTGGGTGGGATTAGGGTAAAGCGAAATGGCTGTTGAATTATTATCAAGATCGCCAGTAACGATGATGGGCACATCATCTGAAAAATCGCTCGGGCAAGATTCAATGATCACTTGTACTTTATAAACACCTGCTTGCGTAACGTTGAGTGCTGTATTGGTAGCACCGCTAATCAGCGTACCATTTCTATACCATTGGTTGCTGTTTGCAGAGCTTGATGTAAGAGTGAGCGAAGCTGTGTTTGTGTTTGAAACAGCAATAGTTGGTTTGGCAGGCTTGATACAAAATGCCTGACTCACAGATGTGGCCGAATTGTAATTTGCATTTCCAGTTTGCGCGGCATCAATGATAACCCGTCCAGCACTGACTATCGTTACCTGATTGCCTGATAGCGCTACTCGTGGCGAGGAAGAAGAGAATGTAACTGATAATCCCGAAGTAGACGTTGCCGAAAGTGTGAACGGTGAATCGGTTAAATTGCGATCGGGCAAAGGATTAAATGTAATCGTTTGGTTGGCTTTACTTACTATTAACGTCTGCAAAACATTGGGGGCAACATTATAAATAGTGTTACCTGCTTGCGATGCAGTAATAGTAGCTGTACCACCACCCACTATGGTAACTGTATTACCGGAGACTGTAGCTACCGCTGTGTTATTGCTGGTAAACGATATGGCGAGAGCAGATGATGCAGTGGCCGATAATGTAAACGGGGCATCGCCAAAAGTTTTTGCTGGAAGCGTGTTGAACGAAATAGTCTGATTGACTTTAACCGTAAGTACTTGCCCCACAGACTGGGCTGGGTTATAATTAACGTCACCACCTTGTGAAGCTGTGATTGTCGTTGATCCTCCACTCACAAGGGTGACAGTACTACCAGAGACTGTAGCCACAGATGGCGTGTTGCTGGAGTATGCTATGGGTAAACCGGAGGACGATGTTGCTGTTAAGTTAAAATTTGGATCGCCAACAGTTTTACCAGGCAATACATTAAAGGTGATGGTTTGATCCGCTTTGTTTACGGTAAGCGTCTGCACTACACTGCTGGCTGAATTAACGTTCGCATTGCCCGCTTGCGATGCAGTAATGTTGGTAGCACCAGCTCCAACAATGGTTACCGTATTACCCGAAATGGTTGCAACTGCTGTATTACTGCTTGCATAAGTTACGGTTAACCCAGCCGAGGAAGTCGCGCCTAACGTGAACGCTGCATCACCAAATGTTTTAGTAGATAGAGCATTAAAAGTAATGGTTTGATTGGCCTTACTAACGGTAAGGGTTTGCTGCACATTAGTTGCTGCATTGTAGTTTGCATCACCTGCTTGCGATGCTGTAATCGTAGTGGTGCCAACACCAATGATTGTAACAGTAGAACCCGTCACCGTGGCAACACTGATGTTGCTACTTGAATAGCTCACGGTTAATCCTGAGCTAGCGGCTGCTGAAAGCGCAAAAGCAGGATCACCAAACACTTTTACAGGAATGCTACCAAAAGTAATCGTTTGGTTTCCCTTATTAACCGTTAAGGTTTGCTGAACATTGGTTGCTGGGTTATAGTTGGTATTGCCCGCTTGCGATGCGGTGATGGTGGTAGAACCTCCACCGACAATTGTTACTGTACTGCCTGAAACGGTTGCCACTGCCGTATTGCTGCTTGCATAGGATATTGGCAACGTTGAATTCGAAGATGCCGTTAACGCAAAAGCAGCATCGCCTATATTTTTGGTTACTAATGCCCCAAACGTAATCGTTTGATTAGCCTTGTTGACTACCAGTGGCTGCAAGACGTTTGGCGCAGGGCTGAAACTTGAATTCCCAGCTTGTGTAGCAACAATATTACAGGTTCCTACACCCAGAATTTGAACAGTAGTTCCAACAACATTGGCAACGGCCGTGTTATCGCTGCCAAAGCTAACCGCCAATCCAGAGGATGCTGTTGCCGTTAGGGTAAAATTAGCATCTCCAAATGTTTTTGTTGGCAATGCCCCAAACGTTATTGTCTGTGCTGATGGGGTAGTGTTTCTAAATACCGAAAAATTGTCGCTGCCGAAGTTGGCAGTAGTTAAATCATTTTTTCCATCACCATCCTGATCGGCAATAAAAACTGAACGTGGTTGAGTAGTTGACGTAAAGTCAACTTTGCTGGCCAGACTAATACTTCCAGAAGTTGAATTATTCTTAAAAACAGAAACAGTTCCTGATGTGAAATTGGCAACGGCTAAATCTACTTTGCTATCGCCATCAATATCACCCAACGATACAGAGAATGGCGCAGTACCTGTAGTAACATCTACCTTGGCAGCAAACGATAGGGCGCCAACAGTGCTGGTATTTCTAAAGATGGACATGGTATTACTTCCCCCGTTCGCGACAGCCAAATCAGCTTTGCCATCACCGTCCAAATCACCACCCGCAACCGATCGAGGTTCCACCCCTGTTGTTAGCGCTATTCTACTGGCAAGGCTAACTGTGCCTGGTGTGCTTGTATTCCGGAATAGCGATAGCGTATTTGTATTTAAAAAGCCCGCAACGGCTATGTCTAACTTCCCGTCTCCATCCAAGTCGTTAAGAGAAACAGACAAGGGAGAATCTACTGTTGAATAATCTACTTTAGCAGCAAATGATATTGTACCAACGGCTCCTGTATTTCGGTAAACTGAAATACCGTTAGCCAAGTAGTTTGCAACCACTAAATCTGCTTTTCCGTCTCCATCGATATCACCAATGCTAACGTCATAAGGGTTTGTGCCCGCTCCTGTGATATCTACTTTAGCGGCAAAGGAAATTGTACCTGATGTGCTTGTATTTCTAAAAATAGAATAACTGGCAGATCCTGTATTGGCCACAACTAAATCGGGCAACCCATCTCCATCTATGTCTCCAATAAATGCTGCAATTGGGTTTGATCCATTGGTGATATCTGTTTTGGTTGTGAAAGACAGAGAGCCTGGCCCAGTGCTCAGATTTCTAAAGATAGAAGTGTTTGTAATACTTGCATTGTTCGGTGTAGCAACATCAATTTTTCCATCACCATCCAAATCGCCCAACGCAACATAGGCTGGATCGGCTCCTGTAGTAAAACTCACCCGCGCAGCAAACGATGAAGTGCTTATTCCAGAACTACCAAAAGATACCACAAAAGGACTCGCAGAATAATCTTTCAATCCACTAACCGTTACTGAGATGAGTTGATACATTGCTCCACTGGGTACAGTAACCGTTAACTGAGTAGTGGTTGCCGCTGTAACGGAAGCACGAACCGCACCGAAGTAAACTATATTATTAGCAGCGGTTGCACTAAAGTTTGTTCCTACAATAGTAACAGCGGTACCTACCGGGCCACTGGCTGGTGTAAAAGATGTAATTGTTGGCTGGCTCCAGACAAGGCATGAGGTAAATAGTAGTGCGGCAACAAGCAGTAAACGTGTTTTCATTCAATTGCGGTTTGGTTGTGAGAGTGATTTAGAATTATCAAAAAATAGTGGTGTTAAGGACGTATATCTTCCACGGTGGCCGTAAACGAAATGATCACATTTTCATCAGATGAAGTTTGGTTCCCTTGTGCATCGTACCGACTGTAGCCAAGGGTACCATCAAATTCGAACTTCAGCACTTGGCTATTGTTGCCGCCACCCGTTACTTTAAAAAATTCGTTGCGTGTATCACGTGTATCAATGTAGACGCGATTGTTCCCTTCTCCAGTCTCAAATATGAATATGCCATACTTGGTGTTAACGGGTAACTCATTCCAGCCTATGCCTTGCTGAAAATTGCCGATGGTGAAATTCTGATTGAAATCGGCCAAGTATATGAGGGCATGATAGGTTGCGTTTTCATAACCAGTAATATCCTCTAGGTCTCCACCCTCTGCTGGGGTGCCATCTGTTAAGGCATAAGTTCGGGAATAGATCATTGGCCCAGTATTGTGAGCAAATGAGTTCGTGCCAATCCAATAAAGATTTACATTTTTGAGGGAAACGGAGAAATTGGTTCCTTTTACTTTGATGATAGGCCCAAGTGGAGCAGGTGTTTTATCTTCACTACAAGCACCGGCTAAAGCAAAAAGCGCAACAAAAAATACGAGTCGGACAGTTCTTTGAATCATAAAGTTATGTTTAAGTATATTTTAATAATTGCATGTGAATCACCAAAAATCATCATCCACAACCATCTTTGGCTAGGACATGAGTATTCGCTTGGCTGCCATGAGAATTTGCTGAGTAACCGTGAGATTTAATGAATAAAAAAAGGGTTACTGTTTTGCAGTAACCCTAGATACTCTTCTAAACAAAAAAGATGATCAACACACGCGATCTCTTTGAAAATCGTGAGAATTGGAAATTAGATGGTTGGTTACCTAAGCTTTGAGAGTTCGCTCAAAATAGCTTCCCGCTTTCGCGATGAAACAGGCACTTCGCTGCCGTCTTTCATTTTAATGCTGCCACCCTCGCGCTTGTTGAATTGCTGCAGGTGATTCATGTTGATTAAATGACTTTGATGGGCGCGAAAGAATTGCAAAGGAGTTAACAACTCTTCGTACTCTTTCAGTGGACGTGAAATGATAATTGGTAATTGATCTGTTAAATAAAAAGTCGTGTAATTGTCAGATGCCTCACAGCGAATGATGGAACTAACCGATACCACGTATACTGCATTCATATCCTTCAACACAATCTTACGATCGGTTTCTTTTGTAGGTTGAATACTTTGCTTCAGCACGTCCATTATTTGCTGCCATGGCTGTGCAGTTGAAGATCGAATCCGCGAAAGCGTTTCGTGCAATTCATCTTGATCTACGGGCTTCACCAAATAATCAATGGCGCTAAAGCGAAAGGCTTGTAAGGCAAATTCGTGGTGACCACTAACGATGACGAGTTTGAAATCAATGGCTGGAAGCTGTTTTAACAAATCGAACCCGGTACCATCAGGCATCATTACATCCAGAAAAACAAGGTCGGGCTTCTGTTTATCAATTAGTTCCAAGCCAGTGGCCACGCTGGTCGCTTCGTGAATGTTGAATCTTGAATCTTCTTGCAACAACAAATTGCGAAGCGTGTAGCGTGCGTCATCTTCATCATCAATCAGGGCCACCTTCATGGCGGCAAATTACGAATAGATTGGCAAAGTCAACGCCACACGAGTTCCCGTTCCATTCAACACATTTCCGATCTCCAATTGAATGGGCTTCTTACCGGATTTGTTCAGCAATGCGATCCGCTCTTTGATGATAGTCGTAGAAAGTGATTTGTGGTCTCCTGGTGATGCTTCGGAAATACCCGCACCATCATCTTGAATTTCTAGTAGCAATTGGTCGTCTTGTTCTGAAAATGATATAGTGATTTTCCCGTGCTCGCGGTTGCCAACGCCATGCTCAATAGCGTTTTCAACAAAGGGTTGCGCGAGCATGGGTGGAATGCGTGAGTCACTAATCGCAAGTTTACTATCCACATGAATCTCATATTCAAATTTGTCCTTTAATCTAAGTTTTTGAATGTCGAGATAATTGCGCAGCAAGTCTATTTCCTCTTCAATGGTGATATATTCTTCGCGCGAATATTCCAATAACTGCCGCATGAGTTTTGAGAATTTAGCGAGATAGCTCAATGCTTGTGTTGTATTGTTATCCATCATAAACCGCTGAATGGAGACAAGAGCGTTGGAAAGAAAATGTGGGTCTAGTTGAAAGCGTAGAAATTTGTTTTCGATCGCTAAGGCCTTTTGCAGTTGAGTTAAAGAGCGTTGTCTAAAATACAAAAACAAGATCAATGCAATTAGAGATGCACCAACGCCAACGCCAACGAGCCAGAAATTTTTCTGTTTGATTTCTAACGCTTGGATAGAGGCCGTTTGTGATAGTTCCTTTATTTGCTGTTCGTTAATCTTTTTGTTGAACTTCTGCTCCATCCGGCTAATGGCCTCAAGATTTTCAACTGTAACAAGACTATCACTTAGGAATTTATTTCGTTCAAGTGCTTGAAGTGCTTTGGTCGTCTCCCCTGCTGCTTTATAGGCTTCGAATAAATATTTCTGGGTAGTTTTCTCGAGAAAACTATTTTTAATTTGCCGGGCAAAGCCCAACGCTTTCTCCTGATTTTCAATTGCATTTTTGTGTTGCCCCAAACCTGAGTAGGCTGCTCCGCGTAACATATAAATCGAGGCTAGCGCATTGGGGCGGGTTTTGCTTGTAACTAATTTCGTCAGTGTGTCCGTGTATGATAGTGCCTTTGCAAATTCCCTTTTTGCTTCGGCCACCGAACCCAGCGAAAGATAATTTTTGGTCAGGCTGAGATTTGATTGTGTAACCTTGGCGTACCGCAATGCTTGCTGAACCGTTTGCCGGGTTGAATCGAGGTAGGCTGTGTTTTTGTTCTTATCGTAAACTGACCAATACACGATTCCTAAATCTGAAAAATATTGCGCCAGCAACAGTGTGTCATTTGTCGGAATAGCCGCATCTAACGCTTTTTTTGTAAACTCAAGACCTTTATCCAATTGCTCCTGACGCAAAAAATCAAGTGCAATTCCATTGTAGATTTTTGCCAACAGGTGCGGCTCGTTTACTTCTCGCGCCAATTCGAGCCCCTGATAGAAAAAATATATGGAGCTGTCATGAACACTTTGGCGGCTATAATAACTACCCAAGAGTCGATTACTTTCAATCGATGCGTAGGGATGAAAACGGACTCCAAGTAATTGCCGAGCCGCTCGTGCGGCTTTAAAACTTTGCAAAAAATCTGATTTAGACAAAAACACAAGCGACTCCATGGTGAGTCCGATTGCCTTGCAGCAAGGATTTTCCATTTCTTTTAATTCTCTAACAATAGTGCTAACCTCCTGGTTTCTGCTTCGGTTTGCAGCTTCAAAGTTTTTTCTAACAAGGGGTGTAAAGGCCGCGCATTCACACTGCTGTTGTGCGTAAGAGGCAGTGAAAGTGCAAAGTACAATCAACGAAATACAAGTAATGCCAATAATTTTACTCATGTGTCAAATATAAGCAGAGGCTGGGATTTTTCAGATTCGATAATATTATCACGCTGATGCCTTATACGTTGAGTCATTAACTTCAAATCGTGATTTAAAAGTTTATGACATACCGAACTTAAATTTTCTAACTTTGTTGTTCAATCAAATTTCCATTATGTTAAAGCCCGCACCCAAAGCCCTTCACATTTACCTTGAATCGAACCCCAATCCTAATTCGCTAAAGTTTGTGGTGAATGAAATGCTGGTGCCCGAAGGGATGAGCTTTGATTTCCCCTCACCATCGCAAGCTGAAAACGCCCCGTTGGCACAAGAACTTTTCATGTACCCATTTGTAGATCGTGTATTTTATGCCAGCAATTTTGTGACGGTTACCAAAAAAGAAGATGTGGAGTGGATTGAAGTACAAGAGACACTTAAAAAACACATTCTCGGTTTTTTAGAGTCGGGCAAGTTAATTTTAGATAGCAAAGCACCCGAAGCTGAGCAACAAGAAGAAACCGAAACGGTAAAAAAAATAAAAACGATACTAGACGAATACATTCGCCCTGCGGTTGAACAAGATGGAGGCGCAATTACGTTTCACTCCCTACAAGGAAAGAAAGTAACAGTTGCACTGCAAGGTTCATGTAGCGGATGCCCCTCTTCAACCATCACATTAAAAGCCGGCATCGAAAACTTATTCAAAAAAATGATGCCAGAAGAGGTGGAGGAAGTGGAGGCGTTAGGATAGTTCTCTAGCAGTAGGAAGTCAGCAGTCGGCAAATTGAGACATTGTTAAAGCTTTTGTGTCTTTTGTAATCGATGGAATTTCATACCGCCTATTGCGTTTGCCTACTGTTTCACCGCTCTAATCATTTCCCTCTTCCCCGGTGGCCCTGGTATTTTTTCTACCGATAAGCCCAACGAAATCAAATCTCTCTTCAATTGCCCTTTGGCCGAATAGGTTACAAAAATTCCGTTGGAGTTTAAAGCATCAGCTACTTTTTTCAAAATAGGAAGCTTCCATATTTCGGGTTGCTTGTCGGGCGCAAAAGCATCAAAGTAAACCAAGTCAAACTTTTGTTCTCCCAAATCTGCGTCTTGAATTTTCAAATCGCGCTTTAGTAAATTAAAGTTTGAAGAAATCCCTTGCGGTTTATTCCACTCAGTTTGATGAATGGCATTGAATGTTATTTTTGCTTCCGATGAATTAAATCTATCTGGATAGTTGAGTTGTGCAATAGTAGCCATCGATAATGGAAATGCTTCCACCGATTCATATTCGATCTTTAAACTTCGTTCTTCCACCATCAATGCGGTGAGCAATGCATTTAATCCTGTGCCAAAGCCAATTTCTAGAATGGAAATGTTCTTTGGCTGCGAATGGTGAATTAGGTACTTGAGCCCGTTCTCAATAAAAACATGTTTTGACTCCTGAATCGCTCCGTGAATGGAGTGGTAGGTTTCATTTAGTTCAGCATTATAGAGGGAGTGAGAGCCGTCTTTAGTTTCGATGAGCCTTAGCGAGTTCAAGATCTCACAATCAATGCCACTGCCATCGCGTTTACCCCTTCTTCCCTGCCCACATAACCCAATGTTTCGTTGGTGGTGGCCTTAATGGAAATATCGTCTTCACTCAAGTTCATAAGTGGGGCAAGTACTTTTTTCATTTCTGGGATATGAGGATTTATTTTTGGGTTTTCAAGCGTGAGTGTACAATCTACATTCTCAATCTTCCATCCCTTTTCCAACAACATGCGCGTAACATCTAACAGAAAAAAAGTGGAGCGCTTCCCTTTCCATTGGGGATCTTTGTTAGAATAGTGAAATCCGATGTCGCGCAAATTGGCAGCGCCCAACAGCGCATCGCAAATGGCGTGAATCAAAACATCGGCATCAGAGTGGCCTACTGCGCCTTTGGTAGCAGGCAACTTTACTCCTCCCAACCAAAAGTCTTTTCCTTCTTCCAGTTGATGAACATCAAAACCTAAGCCTACGCGGAATTTCATTGTGTGTTTAGAATTTTGTTTGTCCGTTTTACTATTTAGTCTTTCTCCCTTTTTGCTTAAAACCTATTTGCCTTGGCTGGGATTTTGGGCTTAACAAATACTCTAGAACCTCATTAACATCTTTGAATTTAAGGTTCATTTCCTTTTCAATTTTTGAAATTTCTTGTTTAAGCTCTTTATACAAAAGTTGGCTTTGCCGCATTACAACAAACGCTCGCATAATTGCAATATTAGCCGCGATAGCTTTATTGCTACGCAAAACACTTGATAGCATTGCAACCCCCTGCTCAGTAAAAGCGTAGGGCAAATAAAGCATCCCTCTATGTTTTTGCGAACTCATCACAATTTGTGATGAGTTCAAAAACTCCTTCCACTCACTAGTTGTCAATCTAAACATAAAGTCAGATGGAAATCGATCCTTGTTTCTACTGACAGATTGATTTAATACTCTTGGCTCTACGCCATACATTTCGGCCAAATGGAAATCTAGCATTACCCTAAATCCTCGAAGAATATAAATTCGGTCTTGTACAACTTGCAATTCCAAACTTAATTAAAAAATCGAATTCAATTTTTTGCGGATTTATAGTACATCACACTTGCATTCTCTTCTCTCAGAATATTTTGTGCCGCTTGCTTTACATCACTCAATGTAACTTCTTCAATCAATTTCGCTTCACGGTTCACCAGATCCGCATCGCCCGAAAGGGAAGCAAAAGCCAAATTCATTGCGCGGTTTAGCACTTCTACTTCTCCAAATTTCAAACTTGCCTCGGCTTGGTTTTTTACTTTCTCCAATTCATTTTCGTTTATCCCCTCATTAACGACTTCTTGAATAATCACATCCACTTCGGCTTCGGCATCTTTTAAATCAATGCCGTCCTTCACGCGACCGTTTACCACCAGCATACCAGGGTCGATCGTGCCCATTACAAATGAAGATAGCGAAGTAAATATCTCTTTCTCTTCCACCAGTTTCTTATATAATCTACTTGAGTGCCCTCTGCTTAACACATCGCTCAAAAAATCGCTAGCGTAATAAGCGCTATCAAAACGGCCGCACATGTGCCACGATTTATAAAGTGCATTGGCTGGCACTTTGGCTTCTACCTCTAGTATTCTTTTCTTGGTTTGCTTTGGTTCCGCAGGCAATTTTCGTGGCGATCGCTTTCCCATCGAAATGGGACCAAACCACTTTTCCGACAATCGTTTTACTTGATCGAGTTTAACATTACCAGCCACCACCAGCACCGCGTTGTTGGGCAAATAATGATGGAAGAAAAAATCTTTCACATCGGCTAGGGTTGCGTTTTCGATGTGGCTGATTTCTTTGCCAATAGTTGCCCACTGGTACGGATGCGTTTGGTACGCCAGCGGCCTTAGCTTTAGCCACACATCTCCGTAAGGTTGATTGAGGTAACGTTGTTTAAACTCTTCAATTACCACCTTGCGCTGCACGTCTAAAACATTTGGGTCGAACGAGAGACTCATCATCCGATCGCTCTCCAACCAAAACCCCGTCTCGATATTAGCAGCTGGAACAGTTAAGTAATAATTGGTAATGTCTGTACTGGTAAACGCATTGTTCTCTCCGCCAACCAACTGCAATGGCGCATCGTAGCTTGGTATGTTTGCCGAGCCTCCAAACATCAAATGTTCAAACAAATGGGCAAAGCCGGTTTTTGTTGGCAACTCATCGCGCGAACCAACATCGTACAAAATATTCATAACCGCTAATTGAACACTACTGTCTTCATGCACGATTACACGCAAGCCATTATCAAGAGTAAATTGGTCAAATTTTATCATCGCTTCAAAAATAAGGTTAGTTTTCGGATTTCCTTTTGAGTGCTAAAACATAAGTGCCTAGCATCTGTTAAAAGAGAAAACTGAGTATCTTTGCCATCTTTATAACCTAGCCTTTATGACCACCGATTCATTCCGCTTTTCAGAAAACTCTGAGCCTCATCGCATCCGCACCAAAGAGATTATGTCGCAGCACCCAGAGGTAAAACAACTAATGGGTAAAAACCCACTTACGCTTCTCGCGATTTTTGGACTAGTCGGAGGCATGATCGTGATATCTTACTTTCTTAAAGATAGCCCGTGGTGGCTGGTGGTATTGGTTGCTTACGGAATCGGTGCCTTTTTTAATCATGCGCTGTTTGTAATGATACACGAATGCTCGCATCATTTACTTTTTAAAAGTAAAGCGGCTAATTATGTGGCGGGTATCATGGCTAATTTGCCACATACATTACCAAGTGCTATTTCGTTTTTCAGGTATCACATCAAGCATCACTCGTTTCAAGGAGTGCATGAATTAGATGCCGATTTACCTGATTTTTGGGAAGCAAAAATGATTAAAAACACCGTGCTAGGCAAAGCACTTTGGCTTTTGCTCTTCCCTGTGTTTCAAGTTATCCGCACATTTAGATTAAAGGAAATTAAACCCGTAGATGGTTGGATCGTTGCAAACTGGCTTGTGCAAATCACATTCAATGTTGCTATCTGGATGCTCATTGGCCCAAAGGCTTTTGTTTTCATGTTGCTTAGTTTTTTCTTTTCGGTAGGGTTGCACCCGCTTGGCGCGAGATGGATACAAGAGCATTATTTAACTCTCGATCAAGATCAAGAAACCTACAGCTATTACGGCCCGCTAAACACGCTTGCGTTTAATGTTGGCTATCACAATGAGCATCATGATTTTCCATCGGTGCCTTGGAACAAACTACCGATGTTGAAAAAACAAGCACCCGCCTATTATGATACATTAAAGTCTCACCAATCGTGGACAAAACTATTTTTTAGGTTCTTGTTCGATAAAAATATCTCACTTTACTCGCGTATCACCCGCAACGAAAGAGGCAAGGTAAAATTGACAGACGAGAGCAAGCCGGATGCGGAGATGGCACGAGAAAAAGTAATGGCTTAGTTCGTTCACTCGTTATATTTTTAAATATAAGAAAGAGGGTTTTCCCTCTTTTTTGCTTTTGCAACAAATTCAATTCTTGGTTTCGCCTAGCTCAGTGTTATCAAAACTCCATTAACTTTACTGTTTTAAATATCTATGAAATTCTCACGCAAAAAATATTCTGACGAAACACTGCAAAATCTCTACGCAGCCTTGCTGAAACCTCGGATGATTGAAGAGAAGATGCTCATCTTGCTACGTCAAAACAAAATCAGTAAATGGTTTAGCGGCATCGGGCAAGAAGCCATTTCAGTTGGGATTACAGCCGCGCTAGATAAAGACGAATATATTTTGCCCATGCACCGAAACTTGGGTGTGTTTACCGGTCGCGATATGCCGTTTGATCGCTTGTTCGCGCAGTGGCAAGGCACCATGATGGGCTACACCAAGGGGCGCGACCGCTCTTTTCATTTTGGTACCAATGAACATCATATTGTAGGAATGATTTCGCACCTCGGTCCGCAAAACGGAGTGGCCGATGGAATTGCATTGGCAACGAAGTTGAAGAAAGAAAATAAAGTGACAGTTGTTTTTAATGGTGATGGAGGCACGAGCCAAGGTGATTTTCATGAAGCGGTAAACGTGGCTGCCGTGTGGGACTTGCCTGTGATTTTTGTAATTGAAAACAATGGCTATGGGCTGAGCACGCCCAGCAGCGAACAGTTTCGATGCAAACAATTTATTGACAAGGCAATTGGTTACGGAATCCAAGGTGTGCAAGTAGATGGTAACAATGTATTGGAGATCTATGATACGGTAAAAAATTTAGCAGAAAGCCTGCGCAAAAAGCCACGACCCATTTTATTGGAATGCATGACTTTCCGTATGCGTGGTCATGAAGAGGCGAGCGGCACGAAGTATGTTCCTAAAAAATTAATGGAAGAGTGGGCGAAAAAAGATCCCGTTGAAAATTTTGAGAAATATTTATTGAGTGAGGAAATCATCGATCAAAAATGGATTGATGCACTTCGTAAGAAAATCAAAAAGGAAATTGAAGATGGATTGGCTGTGGCGTTTGAAGAGAGTCATCCGGTAGCGGATACCGAAATTGAATTGAACGATGTTTATGCTCCATTTATTCAATCTCCCCTCTCCTTTGGAGTGGGGTTGGGGGTGAGGTCGGAAAAGAGATTCATCGATGCCATTAGCGATGGACTTCGCCAGAGTATGGAAAAGCACAGCAATTTGGTGTTAATGGGTCAAGACATTGCTGACTACGGTGGTGTGTTTAAAATCACCGAAGGCTTTGTTGAAAAATTTGGGAAAGAGCGCGTGCGCAACACGCCCCTGTGCGAAGCAGCCATCGTAGGTTCTGGTCTTGGGCTTTCCATCAAAGGCATGAAGGCGATGGTGGAAATGCAATTCGCTGATTTTGTAACAGAAGGTTTCAATCAAATTATAAACAACCTCGCGAAAATCCACTGGCGCTGGGGTCAAGCAGCCGATGTGGTAGTGCGCATGCCAACTGGTGCAGGGACTGCCGCTGGCCCATTTCACTCTCAGAGCAACGAGGCTTGGTTTTTTCATACGCCCGGTCTAAAAATTGTATATCCTTCTAATCCATACGATGCGAAAGGATTGTTGTGTGCGGCACTGGAAGACCCCAATCCTTATTTATATTTTGAACACAAAGTCTTGTACCGCTCGATGAAAGATGAAATCCCTGACGATTACTACACGGTAGAAATAGGCAAAGCAAAATTGGTGAGCGAAGGAAGCGATGTCTCGATTATCACGTATGGTATGGGCGTACATTGGGCAAAAGAGATTTTACAAACGCTGCCAGAAGTAAATGCTGACGTACTTGACCTGCGCACGTTGTTGCCGTGGGACAAAGATGCTGTCGAACAAACCGTGAAAAAAACAGGGCGTGTTTTGGTCTTGCATGAAGATACACTGACAGGCGGCATTGGTGCCGAAATTTCAGCTTGGATTACCGAGCATTGTTTCCGTTACCTCGATGCACCCGTGATGCGCGTAGCGAGTTTAGATACAGCCATTCCATTTGCTCCTACATTAGAGAATAATTTTTTGGCGAAAGGGAGGTTCAAGGGAAAGATTGAGGAGTTGATGAAGTATTGAAGTTCAATTCTGGCTGGTAGTTAAAGTTCTATCAGTCCGAACTGCCTGAAACTCATCCCCACCTTCAAATGCACTAACATGCAAAAAGATTCTCCAGTGCACTTAGGTCATTCTGATCAGACGTGGGGCATGCGCGAGTTTTACGTAGATGACTCAAGTGGCAACACTTGGCGTTTTGGTTGCCCTATTGTCTACTAAGCAGTTCCTCTACAATATCTTTCCATTCTCTCTTTACATCAACCTTCGGAAATATTTTTCCTGCGCGGCTATACCAATACCTGGCATTCGATTCATCGCCTTCTTTCCGATGCAGGTACGCATGAATCCAAGCTGCTTCTTTCATTTCCAAATCCTGAACCAGCTCGTGGCTTTTCTGCCAATCGCCTTTTGCATCCAACCACAATGCTTTCAATAATGCATTCAGTATTGTGGGAGGTGAAGGGAGCACTAGTGAATGATGGAATTCTGAAAGGGTCATACAAAAGTTCTAAATCGCCCAATTGCAATATTTTGCTAACTTGGCCTGTTTAATTAATAGAATTTTGGGCAATTAAGGCAAAAATTGTTGGGCAGTTATAAAATCATAAAGATCGCTTGCGTTTCATTGTTTTTACTGGCAGTGGCAAACGGTGTATTTGCTCAAAATACAAAGGGTGATAAACCAGGCATTGCGCTCCCTCGCATCACTCTAAAATCAAAATCTAAAAAAGTTAAAACGGTAAGCTCAAGCACCAAAGATATTTCAGGAAGAAGGCTAAGAACCAAAAATAAATCCACCGCATCGCGAGCCGTAATTACAGCTCGGTCGCCCTATAAAGGAAGGCGCTCTCGTAGTGGAGAGCGTGCCGCTCAGCCAATTGGTGGTGGTCCAATTAAAATAAGATCGTCTTCAGCGAAAGCTGCCCGAAACAATGTCTATCCGAGCAAAGGGCCTTTTGTCAATAACCCTTCGAAGCGCCCCCGCAAATCGGAGAGATCGTTTGTAAATCCTGCACCCATCGGCCAGCCGATTTTGTATAGCACACGCTCCAATGCTTCACCTTATCCAAAAAAGAGGCGAATCAATCCGCGCACCGGTTCACGATCTTTTATTTCGAGAGGAAAACGAAATGTATACTGGGGCAAATTCTCAAAAGGAGAAAAAGCGTATACGAAAGATATTACTGGTCGCCCATTGCGAACCAAAAATTATAAAACTCCTCCAGTAGAAATTATCCCTCAAAGTGATCCCTACCAAGGCAGAAGACCTAGCGGAGATAAAAGCAAAAGCGCGCTGGGTAAAATTTTTAATTCACGATCAAAGGCTACTCAGAAAGCTTGGACAGGCGATGTCTCTGGCAAACCGATCCGAAAAAGCTCTGCCAAAAAAAGGATAGAAAAAGAAGGGGCTTATTTTTGGCCTCGAAAACTTTCAGTAAGCGGCAAGCGCAGCGGATTAGGCAGACCAATAAAGGGCAGCGGCTACCAAACAACTAGTGGTAAAGGAAGAAACAACCAACCGCTTGCTGTTCGCATACCCAAAGGCGGTGCTGGTGTTGCCAATTATAGAGGCAGCTACAAACAATCTACGTTTGGAGGAGGTGGTGTATCACCAAAAGGCATTAGAGGTATCAAGCCAAAGAAAGGAGGCGGAAGTATAAGTGGTCAACTGAGAAATAATCGAAACAATCCTGTTCCAGTAAAATTACCACTGAGTGGGGGACTAATTGGGAATTATAGGGGCAGCGTACAACGGTCGAATGGCTTTACTGCGCAAGGTGCTGCCTTTACAGGTAATATAAAATCAAAGAGACCATTCAAAGGAGGCGGAAGTGTGAGTGGAAGATCAAGAAATAATGGAAACCGTTCAATTGATACGCGTCTACCAAAGTGGCCCGGTGCCGCACGAGCAGGAAACTATAAAGGTTCTGTAAAGCGATGGGATTTGTACCCAACTTTTGGTTCTCAAGGGGCAGATTTTTCGGGAAACATAAAAAGTAGAAGACCTGAAAAAGGAGGCGGTAGTGTGAGCGGTAGAGGTAGAAACAATAGCGGAAACCCTATCTCGGTAAGGATTCCTTCATCAAAAGCAGCTCTTTCAGGAAAGTATGCTGGAAACTTGAAAGCGAGAAGACCACAAAAAGGAGGGGGCAGCATTAGTGGCAGATCAAGGAACAATGACGGTGTTCCCATTGCAGCAAAAATTCCTCCTGGCTTTGCGGCACGAGTCGGAAAATATTCAGGTAACATGAAAGCAAAACAACCCGAGAAGGGAGGCGGAAGCATTAGTGGACAACCGAGAAACAATGATGGCGCGCCAATAGCTCCTAGAATTCCTCCTGGCTTTGCCGCACGGGTAGGCAAATATTCGGGAAGCATGAAAGCAAAACGACCCGAAAAAGGTGGCGGTAGCATTAGCGGCCAACCAAGAAATAATGATGGCAACCCAGTTAGTGTAAAACTTCCGCCTCGGTCTGCATTAAGGGCGGCAAAATACAGTGGTTCATTAAAAGCCCGCAAGCCAGAGAAAGGCGGAGGTAGTGTAAGCGGCCAACCACTGAATAACGGTGGAAAACCGATCTTAGTAAAGCTTAAACAACCCGTTGATTATGCAAACTCTCGATACAGCGGATTTTTAAAACGCCCTAATTATGTAAAAGCTCCTAACGCAAATAAGCTCGCTACTAAACAGCAGAAGCCAAGCAAGGCGACTTTCCAAGGCGAGGGACTTCAAATAAAAGTAAAAGAAGCCATCCATGCACACAATAAATTAAGTGCAAAGGCTGCCATCGATGGGAAGAGGCCAGGTAAAGGCAGCATAAGAGCAGCCGAGTTTGAAGGGAAAATGAAAATGTACTGGAGCTACAAGCATAATCCCAGTAGTGCTAAACTAGCTCAAAAAACCATTGCCCCTGGAAGAGCCTATGCCAAAATAAATAACTACCAAGGCAACATTAAAATGAGCAAACCGCATGGAAGTAAATTTCATCCAGATGCGAAATTTGCCCACGGTCACGTTGACAATGTAAAAAAAGAAAGAACTCTTTTGGTGAATGTGAAGTTATGGTGGTCAAAAATGTTCAAGAAAAACGATAACCAGACCAAGGCTGTTAAAGAAAAGGTAAGGAAGCCGCGATACGATAAGAAAGAAAAAGAACTTTGGAAAGATTTGTACGATTAATATGGAATGGATAGAGATAATTAGCGCAGAACAATTAAACGAGCTTAAAGCTACTTCAAATCAAAACCCCGTACTAGTGTTTAAGCACAGCACAACCTGCTCTATTAGTAAAACCTCTCTTAATCGGCTCGAAAGAAATTGGCTCCCAACAGAAATGCCTATAAAAACTTACTATTTAGATTTATTGAACTACCGAGCAATCTCTAATCAAATTGCCACCGACTTTAATATAGAACATCAATCGCCTCAAGTATTATTAATAAACAAAGGCCAAGTTGTTTTTAACGCCACTCACTTCGACATTAATTATTCAGACCTGAAGAATGAAGTTGTGAAAATTTCAGCATCTAAAAATTAAACGTTATTGTTTGCTTTAACTCAGCAGATAAGCTTAGCGCGACAGGGCAGGTACGAGCCGCATTTTTCAGTTTTTGTTTTTGAATGTCAGTTGCGTTTAGGTTAGGATGACTGAAATCAATTTTTATTTCTGCTATCCTTCGTGGGTTGGCTGCCATTACTTTAACTACTTCCGTTTTTAAGCCCTCTAGCGCCACACCTTCGCGCTCTGCAACTTGCCCCATAATCGTCATCATACAGCTACTCAATGCAGCACTTACTAGGTCGGTGGGGCTAAAGGCTTCACCCTTGCCGAGGTTATCCGTTGGTGCATCGGTGGTAATTTTATTTGCTGATTTTAGATGGGTTGCTTCTGTGCGCAATCCTCCAACATATTCAACCGAGGCCACGATCGTATCCATATTTAAACGATTAAGTAATTTTTTTCGTTAGCTATTTACTTTAAATTTCGGAATAGTAGTTTAAAAAAATGGGAAGTCTCGCTAAAACCGTCATCACTTTACTAGTTGTTGTTAGTTCCATTCAAAATCTACGTGGCCAAACACAAGATAGCTACGAGTACAATTCTGAGTTTACGTGGGGCATCAATAAGAATTCAGCAGGTGGGCTTATTGGTGGCTTTACCTTCAAAAAGGCTAAGCGTATAAATGAGCGACTTTTTGCCACCTACGGGCTTGAAATCATGAATGTAAAGAACCCGCAAGAGGTAAGGATTCAGGCACCTGAAACAGGAAACTTTTATACGTTCGGGAAGAGCAATTACCTATTTGCCTTCCGCTTTCAGTAC
Organism: Cytophagales bacterium; assembly: GCA_013298505.1. Taxonomy (GTDB): domain Bacteria; phylum Bacteroidota; class Bacteroidia; order Cytophagales; family Cyclobacteriaceae; genus ELB16-189. The sequence goes on along the minus strand of JAAFHY010000006.1, from coordinate 46,759 downwards.
GGCCGAGATTTGGTATTATTCACCAAAGCACCCCAGCAGGGCATTGAGATAAAGGCAGTTCTTGCTGTAGGTCCATCAGTCGGCATCGTTGCCCCTTACTATATTGAGCGCAAAACAGGTTCTCAGTTCAATACTGTCTCTGAACAATATAATCCAGACAACCCAAAACATAACTATTCTAATATTTTAGGCACTGGCTATTTGTTTGAAGGCCTTGGCGATTCCAAAATTCAAATGGGTGGAAACATCAAATTGGGATTTAACTTTGAAATGGGCGTGGTGAAAAGTCAGGTTACTGGTTTTGAGGTAGGGGTTTTGATTGATGCCTATTTTAAAGAAGTTATACTAATGCCGCGCGCACCCAACCAAGCCGTCTATCCAACGGTATATTTTACTTTGTTTTACGGCAGCCGAAAATAAATTCCGTTTTTTCGCAACAAAATAGATGCCTTCATTTTAGCAACTCATTTGAGTTCTGGCCGTACTTGTGTTTAGTATTGTAAGCATACTAAACTATGGAAGCAAAAAAATCACAGAAAGCAGACTTGGGAAATAAGAAAAGTCTCTTTTTTTCAATCGGCCTTTTGATTGCACTTGGGTTAATTCTCACGGCTTTTGAGTGGAGAAATTATGATGATAAGTTAGATTTATTAGCAACCAAAAGCACTAATACCTTTGAAGAACTGCTCGAAGTGCCGCTAACTGAGCAGCTACCACCGCCACCTGCTCCCGTAGTTCAACAACCCCAGATTGTAGAAGTTCCAGATGAGGAAGAAATCCAATTAGACGTCAATATCAATTTTGATGTAGAGGCTCCTCGTGTTGAAATATCAAACACAGTTGCTATTGAAGCACCTGTTGAGGAAGTAGACGAAATTTTTACTATTGTAGAGGAGTCTGCATCACCTGTTGGAGGAATGCCCGCGTTTTATAAGTACTTGGTTGAAACCATGAAATATCCACCTCAAGCAAGAAGGCTCGGCATTGAAGGAAAGGTTACCCTTCAATTTGTAGTAGATAAGAATGGCGTTATAGGCGAAGTAAAAGTGCTAAAAGGAATCGGCTCTGGCTGTGATGAAGAGGCAGTGCGGGTAATGCAAAAAGCACCCAATTGGAGTCCAGGCAAACAAAGGGGTAAAGCAGTAAAGCAGCGTTGCATTGTGCCCATTAGCTTCAAAATGTAATAGATACAGTCATTTTTAAAGCTCTAAATAGGCTAGTCTATTCAAAATCCTTCAGAAAGATTTTCAACTTTTTGTTACTTCGTGTGCAGGTTAGGATTCTATTCATATATTTGAAATCCTAAATTAACATTGTATGGAAGCAAAAAAGTCAGAGAAGGCAGACTTAGGCAATAAAACAGGCCTATTTTTTAGTATTGGGTTATTAGTTACGCTAGCTGTAATAGTAATGGCTTTTGAATGGAAAAGCTATGATGAAAAGCTAGATTTATTGACGGGCAAAAGCACCAACACATTTGAAGAAATGCTAGAAGTGCCACCAACCGAGCAACCACCTCCACCCGCTCCCATCATTCAGCAACCACAAATTGTTGAAGTACCTGATGAAGAAGAAATAAAAGAAGATTTGAATATTAAGTTCGATGTGGAGGTTACTGAAGATACTAAAGTAGAAGCCGTAACCGTAGTGGCTGAAGAGCCCAAAGAAGAAGTAGACGAAATCTTTACAGTAGTTGAAGAAACCGCTGCCCCAAAAGGTGGAATGCCCGCATTTTATAAATACATTGGTGAAAAAATGAAATACCCAGCTCAAGCAAGAAGAATGGGCGTAGAAGGGAAAGTGTTCGTCCAATTTGTGATAGGTAAAGATGGATCTATTACCGATGTGAAAGTTATAAAAGGTATTGGAGCAGGTTGCGATGAAGAAGCCGCTCGCGTAATGCAAAGTGCACCTGCTTGGAATCCTGGAAAGCAAAGAGGTAAAGCCGTTAAGCAACGCTATACATTGCCAATTCAGTTTAAGCTGGGATAATCCTTTCAAAATAAGATTTTTTAAAAGCCCCACTATTTTGGGGCTTTTTCATTTAATAGCAAATCCTAAAATCAATCCAAGTACAATAACTGCCCACGAGGGTACTTTTGTAAAAGCCATCAAACAAAAAGTGCCAATAGTAAATGCCACATTTAAAAAGTTTATCTGCAAAGGCTGAAACAATATGATTGCACCAGCCGCTATTAAGCCTGCGCTGGCAGCATGAATGCCCTCTAACGAAGCTCGGATGGGTCGATATTTTTTGAGACTTTCCCATATCCTAATCATAAAAAAAATAAGGAATGTGCCCGGTAAAAAAATCCCTGCGGCAGACATTATCGCTCCTAAAATAGATCCCCCCATTCCGCCATCTCGCATCGCCAATGCACCTATGTAAGCGCTAAATGAAAAAACAGGACCAGGCAAAGATTGAGCTAACGCATATCCCGAAAGAAATTCTTCGTGAGACAAGTAGTGCTTGGGGGCATACTGCACAAACTCGGTATAGAGCAAGGGTGTCAACACTTGACCACCGCCAAATATCAAACTTCCATTCCGATAAAAATTTTCGAACAATCGAATAGGTAAATAGGACGGATTTAACTTTGTAAAACTGCCTAGTACCGCGGCCAATACTAACACACCTATCCATAACAGTAGATTGGCCCATTTAACTTCGAATTTCTTTTTAATCTCGCGCGGGTGAGCTTTATAGTTAAAGGCCGTTATCGCTCCCGCGATAACCAATGTAATAGGGAACACAAATGGCGTTCTAATAAAATACGATGCAACCCCCGCTCCGATCATAATCAATACAGCCCTAAATCGGGTGATTGCTTTTTTACTTATTGTATAGGCAGCAAACGCTACAAAGCCAACGGCCATCGGCTGAATGAATCGTGTGAACGCTAGCGAAACCTGCTTCGATTCAAAGCTTGCAATTAATAAACCAGCAGCTGTCATAATGATCACGGACGGCAACATCCAAATTAACAAGGTCAGATAAGCGAGATTAGGGCCGCCCAGTTTATAGCCAACTGCCGAAAGAGTTTGAGTTGAAGTAGGACCCGGCAATACCTGACAGATGGCATTTAGTTCAATCAGTTCTTCTTCTGTTACGTAGTTTTTTTTCTTTGCTAATACATTTTGAAAATGTGCAATGTGTGCTTGCGGTCCACCAAAACTGGAAACAGAAAGTAGCAGCACATCTTTTAAAAAATCGCTATAGCGGACTTGCTCCTTCAATTGCTTATTTCTTTAAACCAATTTCGCGCAACCGTTGGTTTAAGAAATCACCAGCCGTAATGTCTTGCCATTGCTTCGGAAATTCACTTGAAACGCAACTCGGCAAAGCAGACAAACTCATTTCTGAGCGGGGGTGCATAAAAAAAGGAATAGAATAACGTGGCTTATTCATGTGCTCGCGTGGCGGATTCACCACACGATGGATCGTTGATTTTAATTTTTTGTTGGTCAATCGTTCAAGCATGTCACCTACATTCACCACCAGTTGTTCGGGCAATGCAGTAATGGGTATCCACTTACCATCGCGCCTTAATACTTGCAACCCATCGGCACTGGCGCCCATCAAGAGCGTAATCAAATTGATGTCGCCATGCTCGGCTGCGCGCACGGCATCGGCAGGCACGGCATCGGGATTTTCGATTGGGAAATAGTGAATCGGACGAAGAATACTGTTGCCGTGTTTTACTTTTTTGTCAAAGTAATCTTCGGGTAGATTCAAATACAAAGCAATGGCTTGCAACATTTGAACGCCTGTTTTTTCCAATCGCTGGTATACTTCTAGGGCAATATTTTCAAACTCGGGCAACTCCTTTGGCCAAACGTTATTGGGGTATTCACTTTTGATGGGATCGCTATCCTTCACTTCTTGCCCTACATGATAAAATTCTTTTAAGTCGCCAGTGTTGCGGCCCTTGGCATGTTCTTTTCCTTTGCCAATGTAGCCTCTTTGCCCTGCTAATCCAGCAATCTCATATTGTTGCTTTACAGTATCGGGCAGTGCAAAAAACTTTTTGATGCAGTCATAAAGTTTTGCAGATAAATCATCGGTGAGGTAGTGGTTGCGGAGGGCTACAAAGCCGATATTGTTATAAGCCGTGCCTAAATCTTGCACAAACTTTTTTTTCTTGTCAGGGCTTCCTGATGTAAAGTCGGCCAAGTCTAGCGAGGGGACTTCATCGTACAATACGTCTGCCATATACTGTATGGTTTTTGGTTAATGCAAGCTAGAAAAAAATAAGTAATTTTAGAGGAAGATAACTGGCAACAAGTTACCAGTTATTACAAGAATCAAATGTCTAGTATCTGGAATTAAAATTATAAACACATGAAAACGAATAGAAGGGAATTTGTGAAAGATGCATTGAAAGTTTCAGCTGCTGGCGTAATTGCTAGCGCTCTTAACCCAACTGAATTATTTGCTGCTACTACTTTGCAATTTACGCAAGTGAAATTGCCGTATGCCTATAATGCTCTAGAGCCATATATCGATGCCATGACGATGGAGATTCATTACAGCAAGCACCACTCAGCATACGTAAAGAATGTAAACGAGGCCGTAGCGGCTGACAAAATCGGGTTTGAAAACGAAAAAGACTTTTTTGCCAATGTATCCAAGCTTTCCGCAAAAGCACGAAACAACGGTGGAGGTGTTTACAACCATAACTTTTTTTGGCAAGTGATGAAACCTAGTGGCGGAGGAGCACCCACTGGCAAAGTAGCGGACGCAATCCATGGAGCGTTTGGTTCATTTGAAAAATTTAAAGAGCTATTTACCGATGCTACAATGAAGCGTTTTGGTTCGGGCTGGGCTTGGTTGGTAAACGATGATGGAAAGCTGAAAATAGGTTCTACACCAAATCAAGATAATCCTTTAATGGATCTGTGCGAATTAAAAGGAACCCCATTGCTCGCGTTGGATGTTTGGGAACATGCTTATTACCTGAAATATCAAAACAAGAGAAATGAATACGTGGCGAACTGGTGGAATGTGGTAAATTGGGAGGAAGTGGCGAAAGGATTGTAAAATTCATACGGGAGTACCAAAATATAAACAATATGAAGGAAGACGTACGCTGGAAACAGCGATTTCAAAATTATGAAAAAAAAGAGCTTACTTCTTCCAGAAAGGACTTTCAAGAGAAATAATCAATACCCACCCAAGTACTTTCTCAGAAACCACTCAGCACTTATTAGCATCAAAAGCAAAAAGAAAAACCATTTTAAATTGATGAGCGGGTTGAACGACTCATCGGTATGGATAATTGCATTTTTCCTTTGCGATTTGAGATGGGTGAGCATCAAATCCATTTGGTCAGGATAAAAAAATTCTCCGCCCGAAGAGGTTGCTAATTTTTTCATCAGCCCAAAATCGGCCGTTAAGTTTTGCATCTCAATGTTTTGAGCCCGAACTAAAAACTGACCACTGGCTTTCTCACTTTTCCCGTTCACATCTGTTGTTGCCATAAAGCGATAAATGCCTTCCTTTAACCCACCAATTTCGTAACGGGTGCCACCGGGACTTGTTACGTACTGATAGTTGGTGCTTTCATTTTGTTCGTTAACTAGCGTTATCGAAATCGTATTGCCATAAATTGGTTGATATAAATCGTTGTATACTTGGCTTTCGATGCTTGCCGATGCGGCCTCCGAAAATTCGCTTTGAGTAGGAAATGATTTGAATTTTCGCTTATCGTTCGTTGTACTGAGGTATTGAAAGAGTTTTAAAAAAGTGTCATCAAATGTTTCGGTTTTTTCGACTTCTCTAAATTCATTCAATCTCCATTGCCAAATTCCCTCCCCAAGCAAAGCTGCCATTTTTTGATTCTCGTTCTCCCAAGTAGCAAGCAAGGGTCGGTCTGTTACTACACTTCCTATTTGTTGAAAAAGCAAAACAGAAACATTTGCGGGGTGTTTGAATTTGCCAAACGGAACTTCGATAGGTGGGTATTTTGCAAAGACTCCGCTTACATTATCTGGAAAATCGAAATTCCTAAAGGATGCATTAACTACTGGCGAAACCTGATCCCACTGCCCGTTATTTTCAAAAGAAAGGGGGATTTGAAGAGACTGCAACTGCCTTAGATTAGACTGTGCTCCTAAGATAAAAAATAACGAGGCCTTGCTTTTTTGAAAAAGTTGAAGAGTTGGCGTGGTTTTACCTTGGCGATCTGCCATCTGATGAAAAATGGCCAACTCAATATTCTCTGGCTTCAACCATGCTTGCTCAATTTTAGAAAAGCCAGGAATGTAAAACTTAAATTCGTAATTAGCATTCTTTTCAATTACTGAACGTATGGCCTTAATATCTGGGTGTGGTGCAGGCGCAACCAATAATATTTTCTTTCTGCCTTCTACTACTTCAACAAAAATAGTACTTCGGTTATTGGTGCGATTTAATTCTCCCTTTACAGGATCAACTAAAATATCATAACGCTGAATGCCTTTGTCTTTTGCTTCTACTAAAAACTCAAACTGTGCCAGTCGGTTGCTGGCTGTATTCTTTTGTTGACGCTCTACGATTCTATTATTACTACTTACTTGCACTTTCAGATCTAAATTTGAGAATCCTTGTGTAAGCACCTCTACCCGAATCGGAAATTTATTTCCTTGATAAACCACTTTATTGTAAACTACATCCTTCACTAATACATCAGCATGCTCAGTAGTATCGCCAATGCCCATGGTTGAAATGGGAATAGTCGACTGATTATAAATTGGTGATGCGCCCATATTGTAAATCCCATCGCTGATGAGTACGATTCGGCTTAGATTTTTCCCTTCATATGAAGTTGCTACGTTTTTAATTGCTGACGCAATGTCTGATTGAGGCTGATTGAAGTTTACTTTTTCGATGGTATTGTTAGCAATGTCTTGCGAAACAACTTCATAACCCGCTTTTACCATTTCACTCTTCACTTTTGACAATTGATTAACGAACTCGTTTCTTTTAGCAGAATCAAGTGCCGCTTTAATTGAAGTTGAATTATCTATCAGAAATACTACCGTTGGCTTTTCGAATTGGTTCGAAACTAATTTTAAAATCGGCCCGAGAAATAAAAAAGCAATAAGCGAAACAACCACTAGGCGAAGTGCAAAAAGAACTCTATTTACCTTCTTGCTCCAAGAATAATTGGAACGATATAAAATGTATGCATAGACCCACCCCACTGCAATGCAGATCAGGATGAAGAATGGCGAATATTCAAATTGGAGGCGTTGCACGGGGGTGGTTGCTGGTTACTGGATACAGGTTTCTAGTTACTGGATGCTGGTCATCTTCTGGAGAGTAAAATTTCAAGTTGACACATTTTCAAATCTTCAAATTGCATCATTTTCAAATTAGTAACCATACTTCTCCTTCCACAAATTCTTCAAGTAATTCCGTAACTCATTCTCGCGTGGGTTATTGCACGGGTCGTAAAATTTGCTGCCTTGCAGTTGTTCTGGTAAAAATTCCATATTCACAAAATTGTTTTCAAAGTTGTGAGCATACTGATAATTCTTTCCATAGCCTAGATCTTTCATCAGCTTGGTAGGCGAGTTACGCACAGATAATGGAACGGGCAAATCGCCCAAATCGTTTACGGCCTTCAACGCATTTTCAATAGCCATGTAGCTGGCATTGCTTTTAGGTGAACTGGCTAAGTAAGTGGCACATTGCGATAGAATAATCCTTGCTTCCGGATACCCAATTACATTGACGGCTTGAAAGGCGCTGGTGGCCATCACGAGTGCGGTCGGGTTGGCGTTACCAATGTCTTCGCTGGCCAATATCACCATTCTGCGGGCAATGAATTTCACATCTTCGCCTCCCTCCACCATGCGTGCCAAATAGTAAACGGCTGCGTTGGGGTCGCTGCCGCGGATGGATTTGATGAAAGCAGAAATAATATCATAGTGTTGCTCGCCACTTTTATCATAAATGGCAATGTGTTTCTGGGCCACGTTCATCACCAGTTCATCGGTAATGACCACAGCACCCGCAGTCGCTTCGGCAATTAAATCGATGAGGTTAAGAAGTTTGCGCGCATCGCCACCAGAGATATTGATGAGTGCTTGCCGTTCTTTAATAACGATGGCGCGATTTTTCAATTCGTCATCTTTTTGAATGGCATGCTCTGCCAGTTCGATCAGCTCATCTTCAGTCAATCCTTTTAAAACATATACTTGGCATCGCGAAAGCAAAGCGGAATTGACTTCAAATGAAGGGTTTTCGGTAGTGGCACCAATTAGGGTAATGGTTCCTTTTTCAACTGCTCCGAGTAATGCATCTTGTTGCGATTTATTGAAGCGATGTATCTCATCAATAAACAAAATCGCACGGTTGGTATATTTTGCTTTTTCAATAATCTCGCGAACATCTTTCACGCCCGCGCTCACCGCACTTAAAATATGAAAAGGTCGCTTTACTTCATTGGCAATAATATTGGCGATGGTGGTTTTGCCCACTCCGGGCGGTCCCCACAAAATCATGGAAGGCACATTGCCTGTTTCAATTGCTTTTCTGATAATTCCGTTCTTTCCCACCAAATGACTTTGCCCTACCAAGTCTTCTAACCTAGAAGGGCGCATGCGTTCGGCTAGCGGAGAAGAGTTGCCCATCATATCGCCAAGAAAATAAAGAATGCGCTTATTACGATTCCAACCGCCATTAAAATGAAAAATGAAAACACAAATAGAGCATATTTCAAAATTGTCTTTCGCCAACTTTGATGATACATACGTTTCATGGCGAATAGCAAATACAGGATAATCCAAAAACCAATGAAGGTACTTGCCCATTCTAAAAATGAAATGGAACTCATTATAGCTTGAAGCGATCCTGCAAAATAAAAGAAGTTGTAATAGTAAATTGAAAAGACCAAATGCTCACTATAAAAATAATCTCTGCGTACGTATAAAATTTTTAAAAGAAGCGCGAAGAAGGGTAATAGCCAAAATAATACTTTTGAAAAATTGTCAAAGAAAGCGGCACGAAAATCGTTTATAAACTCCTGGCTTTTCCCTTTATACTTTTGGTTAATTTCAATGCTCCTTAAGGTTAAATTTTTCATTAACCATCCATCACGTTTTTCTATTGGCAATGCCGCTTGTGCTGAATCATAGCCCTTTCGCGTTTGATGATCTCCAATAATGGTAAAATTTGAATCTTTATTTTTTTTTCCACTTGTTTTAGTGGTGTCAACCATTGACTCAATTGAGTCACTCATCTCTTCCTCTTTGTCGGAGACATCAATCTGAACCATACTTTTTTTTAAGTCATCACTTGGAAGGACTGACAATAAAAGGAAAAAGACAAAACTGATGAACACATACATTCTTGCAGGATGATAATAGCTCTCTCTTTTTCCTGCGTTGTATTCCGTAGCCAAAAAACCTGGCTTGATAACTAAAAACTTTAGGGTCTTAAAAAATTTTCCCTCGTAACTCCAAAAAGAAGAAATGAAATTGACGAGCAATTCACCCATTGTTTGCCGCTTGGCAATATCTTTTTGGCCGCAATGATGGCAAAAGGTATCGAGCAATTTCGTTCCACAATTCAAGCAAAACTCATTGGGCTGCTTGCGCTCCCCTCCTTGTTCGGCATCCACCATTCCTTCCGATACGGGTATCGATTTTCCTAGCTCATCTATCATGAAAAACGAAGTTGGTTTAAAGTGGTAATTGTTTTTTCCAACATGGCATCGTTGAAATCTAAATGCGTCACCATTCTGATTTCGTTGGCACTAAATGCTAATGCCTTGATGTCGTGTACTCCGATTTTTTCAAGAAAAAGAGCGGGCGGTACGGAAGGCACTAACTCGAAAATTACAATGTTCGTGTCCACGGGCATCACCGATTTTACATACCACTGTTTTTCCAAACACTTGCCTAACTGTGTGGCGCGTACGTGGTCTTCGGTTAATCGAGTAACATGATAGTCGAGTGCGTAAATTCCGGCTGCGGCCAAAAAGCCCGCTTGCCGCCAAGCTCCACCAAAAACTTTGCGCATTCTTCGCGCTTTTTTGGCAAACTCTTTTTTACAAACTAACACCGAGCCCACGGGGGCGCCCAATCCTTTCGACAAACAAATTGAAATCGTGTCAAAATATTTTCCGTAGTCGCTCGCTTTATCGCCCGAGGCTATCAACGCATTGAACAACCGTGCACCATCTAGGTGCATGTGCAAACCCTTGCTTCGCGCGAAAGCGGAGATCGTTTCAATCTCACGTAGAAAATAAAAACTTCCTGCTTCTCGCACCACCGTATTTTCCAAAGCTGCCACCGCTGTGCGAGGATAATGCTGGTCATCGTTATTAATATTGATAGCAATTTCATCTACTGAAATCCGACCACGGTTGCCCGCGAGCAGCTTCACACTCACCTGACTGTTGCCCATCAGTCCACCTCCCTCGTATTTGTAAATGTGTGCGCCTTTGTAGCAAATCACTTCATCGTATGGCTGCGTGAGCACGTTGATACCAATTTGGTTGGTCATGGTACCGCTAGGGCAGTAGACGGCCGCATCCATGCCAAGTAAGGCTGCGCATTTTTCTTCCAGTTTATTTACGGTGGGGTCTTCACCAAACACGTCATCGCCCACTTCAGCCGCGAACATAGCCGCTTTCATGGCGGGGGTTGGTTTGGTGACGGTGTCGCTGCGTAGGTCTATTGTCATGCTTTAGAAATGAAGGCTCAAAATACTAAAAAAGTAGGCAGTCGTGATACTCTGGAGTTGGGATACTGACATTTACCTTCTGCATTGTGTATTCAATAGACAAAATAGTAGGTGGTGAAGCCTAGCTTCTAACTTCTATATTCTAACTTCTTTTCTTAAAGCAACTCCTTCCGTGGGTCCCAAAGTCTTTTTTCAAAATCTTGCACCTGATGCTTTTTTACTTTTACGCCTTCTTTTTCCAAACTCTTTTGCATAGAACTCGGTGGTGTGAAATGATGTCTACCCGTCAGCAGGCCTTTTGAATTGACCACACGATGAGCCGCAATGCCCAAGCCGTGCGCAGCGTTCATCGCCCAGCCTACCATGCGCGCACTCATGCCAGTGCCGAGGTATTTTGCAATCGCGCCATAGCTCGTGACGCGACCCTTCGGTATCAACTTCACCACTTCATACACATCTTCAAAAAAATTGTGTTTTTTCTCAGATTTTGATTTTGCCATTGGTACTCAAACTTTTGGTTAAAGAATTTAAAAACTTGTTGGCTTTGCGTGTGATGTACACACATCGAAATATACAGTTTTAATAAACATAAACTGTTAAATTTGCCGCTTACCAAAACCGTTTTCGCCATGAGGCTTTGGCCGTTTACTCTCGTTTTTGTTTTATCCGCTCTGAATCTCTTTGGCCAAAATTTCATTTTCCCTATTGCCGAAAATTGGACGGTTTTAAAGGAAGGTCAGCCGCTCATTTTTAATTTAGATGTCACCGAATCTGAAAAACCGCGCTATTCAATCGATGGCATTAATGGCTACCAAATTTCGCTCGACACCCTTGGGCATTTTTCTTGGACACCTTCCTTTGATTTGGTAGACCGTTTGGAAAAGCAAAAAGAAATCACGCTGATTTTTCAGGCAGAATGGAAAAATGGACACCGCATCCGGAAACCAATTTCATTCATGATTCTCCATCAAAACCGCCCACCGGCCATTGACGACCTGCCCACATTTTACGTGAAGCAGTCAACCCAAAACCAATATCAAATTTCTGACGACTATGTGACCGATCCCGATGGAGACCCTATTGTTTACAAACCTTCTGTTTCGCAATTGCCCGAAGGATTGCAATTCTCATCGCAAGGACTCATCGCTTGGACCCCTTCGCGCAATCAATTCAACTCGCTTAAAAACAATCCGCTCAATATAGAATTTACGATACAAGATCAACCTGAAAAAGCCGAGACTAAGGGCCGAATCAAAATTGCGCAAACACAACTTGACCTTCCACCTGACTTGCTCATTCTGCCGGGCGATAGCGTTTTTACTATCAAGGAAGATGAGCGATTGAACTTTAAAATTTATGCTTCTGACCCAAACGGTGACGAGAACATCAATACGTTCGGTTTTGTAAGTTCGGATTCGCGAATTTCCAAAACGAGTTTAAAAGAAAGCACTAGTGCGCAAGGAGAGTTTACATGGTCGCCCGGCTACAATTTTGTAGAGGAGGCCGAAAAAGTAAAAGTAATTGATATAACATTTTTTGTACTAGACAAGTCGACCAATCGCGTGGAGCGGAGAGTAAAAGCAAAAGTAGTAGATGCCGAAAATTTGGATGAGAAGGACAAATTGCTATTTCAGAAATACAAGAACTCACTCATTGCTGCCAAAGCATTAATTGACCGACTGGATGAAAACCATGAGCTATTGAGCAAAACATTGAAGCAAGCTAAAAAAGGAAAAAAGAACCGTGCGATTTTGAATGCATCGCTGGGCGCGACTACTGGTCTTTCGCCCGTCATTTTATCGAACGACCCGAATAGCTACAAAGCGGTATCGGCCATTGGAGGCACTGCTGTGTTAACCCTTGGTACGCTAGAGGCAACGGAAGTAATAGGGAAATCCAAAAATGAAATTTTGGATAAACTTAAAACCAACGTTGAAATCCGAAACCAATTGCAGCTAGAGGGTGACAACTTTGCCCGAAAATATGCCCTGAAGTCAGCTAGAAGAGACAAATCTTTTGATCCCGACCGTGATAAGCTTTTGCCAATAATCAATAGCCAGAAATTGGAAATCATTGAGTTAAGTGCCGGTCAGCCAGCTTATTTGAAGTATGATAGTAAAGAAATCAAAAAGACTTTTGCTGATTTCAGTGAAGAGTAGAACGTTCCGTTTGTCAAAAACAAAATAACCGTTACTTTTGCAATCCTAAATCGCAAAACAACCCTTCTAGGTTAAAGCTTTGAAGAGTAAACAGAGGAATGGTAGAGCGGTTTATTGCACCGGTCTTGAAAACCGGAGACCCTTCACGGGGTCCGGGGGTTCGAATCCCTCTTCCTCTGCTCAATAAAAAAACCCTGACGAAAGCCAGGGTTTTTTTGTTTTTACCAATTAAGCTTACTAACTCTTTAATATTATTAGTTTTGGATCATCTAATATTAAATCAATCATAATACTATGGAAGGTCTAGGTGGCTATTGGTGGGTGTTATTGCTCATTCTGTGTATTGCACTATACAAAATTATTTTACGCTTCCTTTTCGGGATGGTAATTGTGCCTGAAGATAAAATTGGCTTGGTCACCAAAAAATTTGTGTTGTTTGGCGATCATAAAGAACTGCCTGATGGTCGAATCATCGCCACTCTTGGTGAAGCAGGGTTTCAAGCAAAAACCTTAGCTCCCGGACTTTATTTCTGGATGTGGGTTTGGCAGTTTGATGTCTCCATGGAAGAATTTACGGTGATCCCGGAAGGAAAAATTGGATTAGTGCTATCCAATGACGGAGCCGAAATTTTTACCGGTAGCATTTTAGCCAAGCGAGTGGATTGCGATAATTTTCAAGATGCCGAAAAATTTTTGAACAACGGAGGAATGAGAGGTCGGCAAACAACTTACATAACAGCTGGTTCGTATCGTATAAACACACTTCTCTTTAACGTTTCGATCACTGAAATGATACGGATTCAAGAGAGTCGCGTAGGCATTGTAACTACCTTAGATGGGTTGCCCATTGAGGAAGGACAGATTGCAGGTAAGCTGGTAGATGGTCATAATAATTTCCAGAACTTCGATACTTTCTTAAATAATGGAGGTAATCGCGGATTGCAACCACAAGTGATCTTGGCAGGATCATATAACCTAAATCCGTGGGCAATTCAAATTGAAGAAATTCCGATGACTGAAATCCCGATTGGGTATGTTGGTGTGGTGATTTCATACATAGGCCAAGAAGGAAAAGATTTAACAGGTGTAGAATTCAAGCATGGCAATATTGTAGAAAAAGGTAGAAAAGGTGTTTGGCTAGAGCCACTCGGCCCAGGAAAATATCCCATTAACTCATACACCATGAAAGTAGAATTGGTGCCCACCACAAACTTGGTCTTAAATTGGGCAACCGCTCGTAGTGAAGCACACAACCTAGACAAAAATCTTTCCACCATTACGGTACGATCAAAAGATGGGTTCCCTTTCAATTTAGATGTAGCGCAAATCATTCACGTGCCCACTACCGAAGCACCTAAAGTAATTGCCCGCTTTGGTAATATGGTCAATCTGGTTTCGCAGGTACTGGAGCCAACCATTGGTAATTATTTTCGCAACTCCGCACAAGACAGCGATGTGATTGCATTCCTATCTTCCCGTAAGGAGCGACAAGAATCAGCAAAAGAACATATTAAAAAAGTATTGGATGAATACAATGTAAATGCCGTTGATACTTTGATTGGAGACATTGTGCCCCCCGATTCGTTGATGAAAACGTTGACCGATCGTAAGATTGCCGAAGAACAAAAAGTGACCTACGAAACACAAAAGAAGGCACAAGAAACACGACAGGGAATGGAAAAAGAAACGGCCATTGCCGACATGCAAAAGGATATTGTGAAGGCTCAGCAAAGCGTAGAGATTGCCGAGCGCACAGCCAACGCAACTGTAAAAAAATCAGAAGGTGATGCTACCAGTGTGAAGCTGGCGGTGAGTGCCGAAGCGGAAGCTACGAAGTTGCGCGCTTTCGCGGAAGCAGAAGCTACCAAGGCAAGAGCAGAAGCAGAATCGGAAGCGATAAAACTGAAAGCAGCCGCGCAAGCCGAACAAATTTCGCTTACTGGTAATGCCGAAGCAGAAAAGATTTTGGCCATTGGTAAGTCTAGTGCAGAATCCTACCAACTAGCCGTTAAAGCATTGGGCGGAGAAAATTTCACTCGCTATAAAATTACAGAAGAGTTATCGAAAGGTCATATCAAGTTAATTCCTGATATCTTAATAAGCGGTGGAAAAGACGGTGGTGGAAATGCAATTGATGGACTGCTTGGGCTAAAACTGATGGAAATGATTCAGCCTAAAAAGGAGGGCGATTCTAAGTAGTTTAAAGATTTCAATAGAATCGTTTATAGAAGTAAACTATTTTATCCGTTTTATAACAAACGCTGGCTGGCCATTGCATATCCTACATCGTTTTTAAAATTCTTCCAGCCTTCTGCAATGTTTCATCTCCTTTTGCAAAACAAAAACGCAGCAACCGCTGATCCAATCCATCTTTGTAAAATACAGAAACAGGTATGGGTGCCAGCTTTTTTTCTTGCGTCATCCAAGTGGCCATTTCCCTGTCCGTCCGGCAGGCGGGCATTTCCGATTTTTTGGAAACTCCTTCAAAAGAAAGCAATTGAAAGTAACTGCCGAAACAAGGCAGTGGCCGGAAAGAAGATCCCTTAATTTGCTCTAAAAAGAAATCGCGTTTTTGCTGATAGAACTTACCGAGCTGCAAGTAGTTTTCCGCATCGTTCATATATTCTGCCAACGCAAACTGCAAAGGCGTGTTCACGCTGAAGGTGATGAACTGATGTGCTTTTCGGATTTCACGAGTGATGGCTTCAGACGCTACCGTATAACCCACTTTCCAGCCCGTGGCATGAAATGTTTTTCCAAATGAAAAAATCGCGACAGATTGTTTCGCCAAGGCTGAATAGCGTAACACACTCTGATGAATTTGGCCATCGAAAATGATTCGCTCATACACCTCGTCACTTAGCACAATCAAATTATTTGCCAGCGCCAGCTTCTCTAACTCGCGCATGTCGGCTTCTTGCATAATCGCACCGCAGGGATTGTGCGGGGTGTTGATCAAAATCATTTTGGTACGCGCTGAGATTGCTGACTTTACCTCATTCCAATCGATTTTGAAATCAGGCGCACGCAAATTTAAATGCTTTGGAATACCTCCATTCAATCGAATGCCCGGATCGTAACAATCGTAGGAGGGGTCAAACAAAATCACTTCATCGCCTGCACCTATTAAAGCTGCAATGGCTGAAAAAATCGCTTCGGTGCCTCCCGCAGTAATGGTGATCTCTGTTTCGAAATCCGTGGGGCGTTGATAGGTTTGATCAATCACTTGCGCAATCACCTGGCGAAGGGCTGGCACACCGGGCATCGGTGCATATTGATTGTGGCCATTCTTCATGGCTTGGTGAATGAGCCCAATCAATTTTTCGGAAACCGGGAAATCCGGAAAGCCTTGCGAGAGGTTAATGGCTTGGTGCTCTAGTGCCAGCTTCGACATGACACTAAAAATCGAGGTGCCAACTTCTGGAAGACGAGATTTAATATTCAAATTCAAGATTTTAGATTCAAGATTTGAAACGAAAGATGTAATCGCATTGCAATTTTGATTCTTGAATTATTTCCTTAGCGGTGCCACAATACGATAGTCGGTGTCTACCTCTCCTTTACTGATGTCGGTTAATTTTCCTTTCAGCATTTTCTTTTTTAAGGGAGTGAGGTAGTCGATGAAGAGCTTTCCTTCAATGTGATCGTACTCGTGCTGAATGATGCGCGCTTTCATGCCATCAAACTCTTCCTCGTGTTTCACCCAATTTTGATCTAGGTAGCTAAGTTTTATTTTTTCAGGCCTTAGTACACTGGCGCGAATGTTTGGTATGCTCAGGCAACCTTCTTCAAAAGCCCATGCTTCTCCTTCTTCATTTAAAATAGTAGGATTGATAAACACTTTTCTGAAATCGCTTAATTCCGGCTGATCTTCCAGCACAGTGCCATCTACCACAAACACTCGAATGCTTTTACCAATTTGCGGTGCAGCCAAGCCAATACCATGTGCTGCGGCCATGGTTTCAAACAGATCGTTGGCAAACGCTTCCATGTCGATTTCTCCCTTCTCAATCTCACGTGCTTTCTTTCGAAGCACGGCATCGCCATACATTACAATTGGGTAAACCATATTCTAAAAAGATAAAATACAAAGGTAGGATTTTGGCTCATACGCCCATGCAACAAACAGGTTGTTGTGGTCAAAAACCTTTTGATTGCATGTAATTTTGAAGGATAAGTGTGGCGCTGACCTTATCAACATTTCCTTTCACCTGCCGATCTTTTTTGCTCATTCCACCAGTGACCATAGTTCGATGTGCTTGCGCGCTGGTGAAACGCTCATCAGCCAACGCAACGGGTTTTTCAGGAAAGATCTTTTGAAACTGTTCAACAAACTTTCGCACCAGCGGTGCAATTTCTGAATCCTGATTATTAAGTCGTTTGGGCATACCAATCACCACCTCGTCCACTGCCTCGCGAGCAAAATAAGTTTTCAGGTAATCGATCAGTTTTCCCGACTCCACCGTATCCAATGCCGTAGCAATAATGCGCATCGGGTCAGTTACTGCAAGTCCGGTGCGTTTCATTCCATAGTCGATAGCGAGGATTCTGCCCATTGGTATTACTTTTTGATTGTTGTGAAAATCCTTGCCCATCTAAGGCTCATTAACTCAACATACTTTTTTTTCATTTCTTCTGAAAGGAAACTAATCTGTATCTGCTTGTACCACTTCAATTTTTGATTCTCTATTTCCTGAAGTGTTTTTTCGATAATGATTGATGTCAGCCCAAGTATTTCACTCCCAAAATAGTCGATTAGATTTTCCTTTGTGATTTTGCTTTTCCTACCTGCCAAGGTAAGGGCAAACTCTTCTTGTGGATTGGACATCGCAATGGTTGTGTTCAATAGGTCATACGAGGGAGATATTTCAACTTTTCCATTTCGCCTGATCAACGAAAAATTCTTCAAATGCATATCTTCATTCCCGCAGAGAAAGTTGAAGATCGTAAGTCTAAATAGCTTTTGTTTTTCTATCAATGGAAAGGTACAGAACTGATCTAGTACGCCAGCCACTTTTTCCATGGATGAACTATATTTTGTTTCTCTTGTCTGTCCAGTAAGTTGGGCAAAATCCTCAACCGCTACCCTTTTCTTTTTTGGCAATCGGTCAAATCGTTTGATGAAATAAGAACGCGAGCCATCTTTTGAATAGATCATCCCATGAAGCGGAATTTCAATCCCCGCCAATGCTGCGAGCCGCATTGTAAGGTCTTCATTCTCCGGCAACTCCTCATACAAATCATTTTGAGGCTTAATAATAAAAGTACCTCCTTGATCGGCTATTTCAAAAATCCCAGCAGATACATTTAGGCGAGCACTCAACTTGGGCTGAACACCCTGTATTGACATTTTAGTAGCTCTTGCCATCGCCTCTTTTAATTGATCACCTTTGTTATAAGGGAAATCGAGTAAGTCTTTCAACTTTGGAGACAATAACTTAAGTCCTTGGGCTGAATACTTCTGCTCGCCACATAGTTCATAGGTAATCGGGCAGCGATTCATTCGATTATCGGTTTGACACTAACCGCTCCTACTAAATCTTCACCTACCGCCATCAACTGACTGAAGTTATCATTACGATCAATTTTGTTCTGGCGGAGTAAACCTTCCAGCTGCTGTCCTTCGGGTAGCAAGCCATCAAAAAATGCCGGGAAGGTTTCAAATTCAAATTTCTTTTTACTCACCGGCATCGTCAATGATATGGCACCACCCTGATAATCCTCCAGATAGTCAAAGCGATATTCCTTCTGATCAGTTTCTGTCAGATATCCTGCCAATGTGTTGTCAAAAAATACGGCTGCCTTTCTCATGGTTCTGGTTCGAGCGGACTTACCAATTTTACTTTAATATTCAGCCCCGATAGTATTTTCACCAGGGTAGATAACTGAACCGTTTCCTTCCCTTTTTCCAAATCAAATATCACCGATTTGCCCACGCCCACCATTTCTGCCAACTGAATTTGTGTCAGTCCACTCTTCTTTCGAAGTGTACGAATGTAGTTGCCAAGTTCTGGTTGATGTAACATATTTTACTGCTATAACAGTAAAAATAGATCTAAAATAGATGAATTGCTAAAAATATGGCAATAATTACTGCTATAACAGTAAAATAAAGCCTTAAAAACTAATATATGTGATTAATCAGCCAAAATTACTGCTAAGGCAGCAATTTTTAAATAATAAATTAAGGTACCATTCTAAACCAATTATACCCGAGCGGGTATAAAAACATTATTCACTACTGAAATCACACCCGATCAGGTATAAAAAATCAAACCTTCTTCGCCCTATTCCAATACACATCCATTTCTGCCAAGGTCATTTCACCCATCTTCTTGCCGTCTTTGGCCGACTCGGTTTCTAAAAACTGAAAACGCTTGATAAATTTTTTGTTCGTGCGCTCCAGTGCCTCCTCCGGGTCAATATTGATAAAGCGGGCATAGTTCACCAGCGAAAACAGCAAGTCGCCAAACTCAGCCATCGCTTTTCCATGGTCAATCGGCTCACCCGCAGCCACATTAAACTCATTTTTGAATTCGCCCATCTCCTCCTCCACCTTTTCCCACACCTGCTCCTTGCGCTCCCAGTCAAAGCCCACACCCCGCGCCTTATCCTGAATGCGAATGGCCTTCACCAATGCCGGCAGCGATTTGGGCACACCTTCCAACACCGACTTATTCCCCGTACGCAATTTGATTTTCTCCCAGTTCTCCTTCACCGTTTTTTCATCTTCGGCCGATACATCGCCATACACATGCGGATGGCGCTCAATCAACTTATCGCAAATGCCATTGAGCACGTCCGTCATATCAAAAGCCTTCAACTCCGAGCCGATGCGCGCATAAAACGTGAGATGCAACATCAAATCGCCCAACTCCTTTTTTACCTCCTGCAAGTTGCCCTCCAAAATCGCGTCTGATAGTTCATACGTTTCCTCAATCGTCAGGTGGCGCAGCGTTTCGAGCGTTTGCTTTTTATCCCACGGACAATTTTCGCGCAGTTCGTTCATCACCGTCAGCAGCCTGTCAAAGGCTTTTAGTTTTTCCTCGCGCTGCAAATCCGGAGTAGAGTAAGGCTTCTTCATTCAATCAATCGTTTGGTTTTACTTATGAGATTGTTTCTTTGCTTTCATTTGGGTTAAAGAAGGGCGGCTTGCGGGCTGTTCGCTATACTCCTCGTGCCAGCTCACATGCCAACGCTACTGCGGAGTGCCGCTTCCATCCCTGCCGCAGTGCGTGCCACTTTACTATTTGTGTGCTAAACTCCAAGTCGTCTGCAAACTAAATCAACCAATCTTTGGTTATCTTTGCACACGCTGTAAAATTCGTCATTCACACACCGTAAACAACTATCGACATGGCAGTTTTTCTCCTTACCATCGGCATTTTCGCACTCTTCTTCATTTTAATGTCAGTGCGTTTGTTGTTTATTAAAAATGGTGAGTTCAGAGGCACCTGCGCCACGCAAAGTCCCTTTCTGGCCAAAGAAGGTATTATCTGTGGCTATTGCGGCAAAGTAGTGGGTGCTGGCGAAGCCTGTGGCGATCCTGAAAAAGCAGCCGAACTTCCTTCAATTAAGAAAGGCTAAGCGATCGCAACTCGCTTTTAGTCATTTTTATTGACATCAAAAGAGCATTAACTTTGTGGTCACATTTTAACTTAACTCTGTGACCCTTATCAAATCAATTTCTGGCATTCGCGGAACCATCGGTGGCAAACCGGGCGATGCCCTTACTCCTGTTGATTGTGTAAAATTTGCAGCTGCTTTTGGCTCGTGGGTAAAATCCCGTCAAGGCAAAAAAATAGTGATCGGTCGCGATGCGCGCATATCCGGTGAAATGGTGAACGCTCTAGTGTGCTCTACACTTCAAGGACTGGGTTTAGATGTGATTGACCTGGGGCTTTCCACAACACCTACAGTAGAAATTGCCGTACCGCTGGAAAAAGCGGGCGGTGGCATTATCCTCACTGCCAGCCACAATCCCATTCAATGGAATGCTCTCAAGCTGCTCAACGAAAAAGGTGAATTTATTTCGGCTGAAGATGGCGCTCTGGTCTTGCAGATTGCACAAGATGAAAATTTTGAGTTCGCACCGGTAGAAAAATTAGGTCGCTACGAAAAGAAAACGACCTACATCAAAAAACACATTGAGTTAATTCTCAAAAATAAATTGGTGGATGTAAAGGCCATTCAAAAATCAAAATTCAAGATTGTAGTGGATGCCGTTAATTCTTCTGGTGGTATTTGTGTGCCTGAATTATTGAAGGCATTGGGTGTGAACAAGGTGAAAAAATTGTATTGTGAGCCAACGGGAAAATTTCCCCACAATCCAGAGCCACTCCCCGAAAATATTAAAACTATCTGCAAAGAAGTAAGAAAGGGAAAATACCATTTAGGCATTGTGGTCGACCCTGATGTAGATCGGTTGGCGTTGATTCAGGAAGACGGAAAACCTTTTGGCGAAGAATACACACTGGTAGCCGTGGCAGACTATGTGCTCAGCAACCTGCCTGCCGGCAAGGCAGGGCGCAAAGGCAATACGGTGTCTAACCTATCATCTACGCGCGCCTTGCGCGATGTTACCGAAAACGCCAAAGGCATTTACACAGCAGCTTCAGTAGGAGAAGTGAATGTGGTCACCACCATGAAACAAACGAAAGCCGTGATCGGAGGTGAAGGCAATGGTGGTGTTATTTTTCCGGAGCTTCACTATGGCCGCGATGCGCTGATGGGCATCGCATTATTCCTGACGCATTTGGCAAAATCAAAACTGAAAGCTTCTGAGTTGCGCAAAACGTATCCAAGCTATTTCATCTCGAAAAACAAAATCGAGTTGACGCCACAAATCAACGTAGACGAAGTATTGGAAAAAGTAAAAGCCAAATACGCATCTGAAAAAATCAACACAGCCGATGGTGTGAAAATTGACTTCGAAACAGAAAAAGAATGGGTACACTTGCGCAAGTCAAACACTGAACCAATCATCCGCATCTATGCGGAGTCGCAAAACGAAAAGAAAGCAGATGCTTTGGCAAAACGGATTATTAAAGACATTCAGGAACTAATTTGATCGTGCTCATGAGAGTTTACCTAGACAACGCAGCCACCACCCCCCTCGACTCCGAAGTATTTGAGGCCATGAAACCATTCATGCTCGAAGATTTTGGCAATCCGTCATCCACCCATGCGCACGGACGCAAAGTGCGTGCAGCCATTGAATCGGCACGAAAAAAAGTAGCGGAACTCTTAAACTGCACCCCCGGTGAAATCATTTTCACTTCCGGTGGCACCGAAGCCGATAACACATTGCTGCGTTGCAGCATCGACACGTATCAATTAAAACACGCCATCTCCTCACCCATCGAGCACCACGCGGTCACCCACACATTGGAAACGCTGGAACGCGAAGGGAAAATAAAATTGCATCATGTGCGCCTCGATGAAAAAGGCCATGTGGACTACACGCACTTAGAAGAATTACTTAAGGCAAATCCGCAGGCATTGGTTTCATTGATGCATGCCAACAACGAAATCGGCAACCTGCTTGACATGGAGCGTGTAGGCGATCTTTGTCAACAATATCAGGCCTACTTCCAATCGGACACCGTTCAAACCATGGGCCACTATCGCCATGATTTGAAAAAACTCAAAGTGCATGGCCTTACCGCAGCTGCTCATAAGTTTCACGGGCCAAAGGGCGTGGGCTTCATGTACATCAACAAAGACAAAAAAATTCATTCGCTCATTCACGGAGGCGCGCAAGAGCGCAACATGCGTGGCGGAACCGAAAATGTGTACGGTATTATCGGCTTGGCGAAAGCCTTGGAAATCTGCTATCGCGAAATGGATGAGCACGAAAGCCAAATCAAGAAAATAAAATCACACATGGCAGCCAAGCTGAAAGAAGCCATACCCGATGTGACATTTAATGGCGATTCATCCAATCTCCAAAAAAGCTTGTACACCGTTCTCAACGTGAGTCTTCCGGAATCGGAAGAGAATGACATGCTGCTTTTCAATTTGGATCTACAAGGAATTTCTGCCTCAGGCGGAAGTGCCTGTTCAAGCGGTGCATCTACCGGATCGCATGTGCTTGGTGCTTTGTATCCCAATTCAAAAAGAGGTGCTGTTCGTTTTTCTTTCAGCAAATACAACTCTGTGGAAGAAATAGATCATGTAGTCAGCAAGTTGGCCGAAATTTGCCGTGTAGCGGTTTAGGCTATCGGATGTATTCTGCTTCCAAATCGCTTAATGATTTCTTTTTCCAGACTATCCTGATGATCGGGATGAGCTACTTTTAAAATTTCATACGCACGCTGGCGTAAATTTTTTCCGTAGAGATAGGCCGTCCCAAACTCAGTTACCAAGTAGTGCATGTGCGCGCGCGTGGTTACGATACCTGCTCCAGACTTTACTTCAGGTACTATTTTAGAAACGCCTTTCTTCGTAGCCGAAATCAACGCGATGATCGGTTTACCTCCATCGGACAAGGCTGCTCCTCGAATAAAATCCATCTGTCCTCCTACACCAGAGTATTGATACGTTCCAATCGAATCTGCACATACTTGTCCAGTAATATCTACTTCAATCGCACTGTTGATGGCCACCACTTTGGGGTTTGCGCGAATCACGCGCGTATCGTTGACATAACTTGCTTCCAAAAACGCAAACTGCGGATTGTCATCTAAGAAATCGTATAATTTTTTAGAGCCGATGGTAAAACCAGAAACCACCTTGCCGGGATGTTTTTTTTTGTACGCATTCGTAATTACACCTTTCTTAATCAACTCCATCACACCATCCGAAAACATCTCGGTGTGGATACCCAAATCTTTGCAATGCCCCATCGCCAACAAAGCCGCATCGGGAATAGAACCGATACCCATCTGAAGCGTGGAGCGATCTTCCACCAAAGAGGCCACATTTCTTCCTATGGTTAGGTCTTCTGCCGTTAGCTGACTCGAATACGAAACTTCAGGCAATTCATCGGTACATTCAATCATCGCATCAAATCGACTTGCATGAATAAATCCATCCCCATGTGTACGGGGCATATTTGGATTTACCTGCGCAATTAATTTTTTCGCATACTTGGTGGCTGAACGCACTACATCTACAGAAGTGCCCAGTGAACAAAACCCATGTTTATCCGGAGGCGAGACATGCAACAAGGCAGCATCCAAAGGCAATATCTTCTTTTCAAACAAGCGCGATATTTCACTAAGGAAAATTGGAATATAATCACCTCTTCCATCGTGTATCGCTTCGCGGATTGGTGCTGACACGAAAAGTGAATTAAAATAAAAACTATCGCGGTAGCGTGCATTGGTTATTTCTAAATCACCTAAAACGCTAATAGCTACCAACTCCACACCACGCAGTTCATCAGCTCGTTTGGCTAATGCATCTAACAAAAGTTTAGGGGTAGCTGCACTGCCGTGCACAAATACGCGATCACCCGATTGAATTAATCGAACGGCTTCCTCTGGGGAAATATATGTGCTCATATTCTCTTTACGTTTAAATTCATTTTAGTCTAGTCATTCAACAGTAGAAATGCATTGATGTTAACAGTATTCTTTTTTTTGCAAGCGAAAGATAGATGGCAAGTAATTGGTATCTCCTGATTTTCATCATATTTAGTTACTTTTATTTCATCATGGGCAAAGAGCAATCGATTTCATTTATTGGTTCCGGCAACTTAGCTTGGCACTTGGCACCGGCTCTGGATAATGCGGGGTTTGTTATAAACGAGGTTTACAGCCGCAATCCACGTCATGCCGAACAATTAACTTCAAGACTGTATCAAGCAGAAGTAAAAGCCACACTTGATTTTTCAACTAGCACCTCAACTGTATTTATTATCGCAGCCAGCGATGATGCATTAAAAAGTATCGCGCAAGAAATCATATTGCCAGAAGAAGCCATTTTACTGCACACTTCGGGTAGCCAGCCGCTAGACGAATTACAATTTGCAGCCACGAATAACATAGGTGTTTTTTATCCACTTCAAACTTTCTCAAAGCAAAAAAAAGTAGATTTCAAAAGCATCCCGGTTTTCATTGAAACATCTAATGAAGAAACTGAAGAGGTTGTAAAAAGATTGGCCGAATCAATCAGTAATCAAGTAAGAAAAATTACTTCGCACGATCGGAAGGCACTGCACGTTGCAGCCATTTTTGCTTCGAATTTTACTAACCACATGCTGGCTATTTCTAATACTATCCTTCAAAAGAATTTCCTTGAATTTGAATTGCTCAAGCCACTGATCCTCGAAACCATTCAAAAAAGCCTTAGCTTAGAACCAACCCAAGCACAAACAGGCCCCGCCAAAAGAGGAGATTTAGAAATTCTGGATATGCACCTTGAGTTTTTGGCAGGGGACCAAGCCATTGCCGAAATTTATAAGATAGTGAGCCAGCATATTTTGGATACCCATAATTCTTAAGGGTTTAGAACCTTTCTCTACCGTATTTGTTGAAAGAGCATAAGAGCCATTAAACAGCCTGTAAGGCCAATCATCGAACTGAATAGGTACGCTACAAAGTAATGGCTACCTTAGATTTAAATAGTTTTATACCAGAAGGTTATGAAAATGCTGCCCGTAAAATTTTACTTTCAACGCGCTAGGGTTTTTGGCTATCTGATTCTTGCCAGTCTGCTTATTTATTTTGTCATGAGCACACTGATTTCTATACCATCATTAAGTTTCTAAAAAATGAACGTAAAAGGTTTTTATAAAAGAGGTCGTGTTTTTGGGTATATCGTTGGCACTGCGGCAATCGCATTGATTGTTTATTACCTCTTCACGTTTTTTAGCTAGCACTCCTAGCCATTGTCATTCTATAGATTTTGACTCCAGTGTTTTGTTCTTGCTAAGGGCATCTCAAATAATTCACAAGTAGGATTACGGGTCATTTCTTCCATTTCGGCCCTCGATATTTCCTATTTTTGTAGCTCTTAATCTTACTATCCATGCGATTTGCCACTTTACTTTTATTGCTGCTACCGTCTTTTTCAATTGCACAAAAGGCCGATTCAATACAGCAAGCCGTTTACCAATCGGCATTAGAAAAACTAAAGCAAGGCAGTTACCAAGAGGCAGCTTCACAATTTTCGCAACTCATTGCTACTGGCTTCGCAAACAAAGAGGTTTACAGCAAGCGGGGCATTGCTTACTTTCAGCTAAATGAATTTGAAAAAGCCAAAGCCGATTTTGATGAAGCCGTGAAAGCGCGGATCAATACAGCCGAACTGTTCCAGTTTCGTGGTAACACAAAATACAAACTAGAAGATTTTCAAGGCTGCATTGGCGATTTAGAAAAAGCCATACAAATGGGCGTCAATCAGTTTGAGACGTTCACCAATTTGGCCAATTCAAAATTTCGGCTAGAGAATTACAAAGATGCCATCACCAATTATGACAAAGCCCTGGCTACTGGAAAAAAAGACGCTATCTTATTCAACAATCGAGGCAAGGCCAAAATAAATTTAAAGGACATACCGGGCGCTGTCGCGGATTTTGATGAAGCTCTTAAACTAAAACCCGATTACGATAAGGCGTTGGAAAACAGAGCCGCTGCTCGGTACGAATTGAAAGATTGGAAAGGTGTCGTTGCGGATTACGAAAAAATTATCTCATCAGGAAGAAGTGACGAAGCCCTGTTTCAACACATTGGCATTGCAAAATATAATCTATCCGACTTTAAAGGAGCAGCCGAATCATTAAACAAAGTGGTAAGCAAAGGAGTAAAAGACAAAGAGGTATTTCGTTTGCTCGGTAGCAGTCAAATTAAACTAAACGATTTCGTAGGCGCAGCCAACGCGCTGGCCGCGGCTGTCTCGTTGGGCAGTAATGATAAAGAAACCTTTGAACAACTTGGTACAGCAAACTATTTCACCAAAGACTACAAGGCTGCCAGCGAAGCGTTGGCACGTGCCATTTCAATGGGGGCGGGAGCAAAAGAAGTATACCTCTATAAAGGAAATGCTGAATTCAATCTAAAAGATACCGACAACGCACTAAAAGATTTAGATAAAGCCATTTCACTGGGCGCGAATGATTACGATGCGTTTAAAAACAGTGGTGATATAAAGTTTATCAAAAATGATTTTGCTGGTGCTATTCAATCGTACGACAAAGCCATTGGTTTACTGGCAACCGATGCCATCGTGTTCAATAATCGTGGAAAGGCCAAAGTGAGTGTGGGCGATTTGCAAGGAGCATTGGCCGATTTTGATAGAGCCATTGCATTGAGATCTGACTACTTAAAAGCGTACTCAAATAGAGGTACTGTTAAATTCAATTTAGGTAACTATAAAGGATGTGCAGAAGATTTAGATAGAGTACGAGTAGCCGAAGGCGAATCGGCTGAAATCTCAAAAATGCTAGGACTATCAAAATATCAGCTCAATGAAAAACCGGCCGCAAAAATATTTCTTGAAAACGCAATAAAGAGTGGAGTAAAAGATTCTAAAGTAAATCTTTATATAGGGTTTCTACGATTCGATGCGGGCGAATACAAAACTTCGATAGAAGCCTTCACCCTTGCCGAAGCTGGTGGCGAAAAAGAAATTGGTCTCTACGAAAAAAGAGGCAAGTCGTTCTATCTCACACAAGATTACAGTAATTGCATTGTTGATCTTGAAAAAGTAGCCAAGCAAGAATCAGTCGATCTGCAATCGCAAGAATACCTAGGGCTTGCCTACATGCAACAGCAAAAAACAAAAGAAGGCTTACTTCAACTCGAAAAAGCTGTAATGGCAGGTAGCAAAAATAAAGAAGTGCTTTTTCAAGTGGGGAACGGACGATTTAAAGAAAACAATTTTACCGGAGCCATTGAAGCGTATGACAAAGCCATAGCTCTTGGCGCAAATGACGAGCTGATTTACAACAATCGCGGAAAAGCAAAGTTTAATTCAAACCTCACCAAAGAATCTATTCTTGATTTTGACAAAGCCTTGCAACTTAAGCCAAACTATGTGCAAGCATTGCGAAATAGAGCCAGCGCAAATTTTACTCTTAAAACTTGGCCAAAGGTAATTGTAGACGAGGCCATGATTGCAGCCAATAACCAAAGCACTATAGAAGATTTTGTATTGACTGGGGCTGCCAAATACAACCTCAACGACTTTAAAGGCTCTATTGATGAATTAACAAAAGCAATTGAAGGCGGTAGTAAAGACAAACTTGCGTTTAGTACAAGGGGAAATTCATATTATCAAACTCAAGATTTCGCGAAAGCAATTGGCGATTTTAACAAGGCAATCGAACTGGGCGAAACTTCATCTGAAGTATATTTTAAGCGAGGCACGTGTAACTTTAATATCCAAGAATATAAACTTGCGCTACCCGATCTTGAAAAAGCAATTGCCAATGGAAATGCCGAGCCAATCGCCTACGATATTCGTGGCTTCTGCAAGTTGGGGAACAAAGATGTAGAAAACGCTCTTGCTGATTTTGATCTGGCCTTGGAAAAAAATCCTAAACTAGTTTCTGCTTATTATCACCGAGGAGATGCAAAATTTATAACTAAAAATTTCCAAGGTGCGCTGCAAGATTATTCGCAAGCGATCAATGCAGGTCTTAACGACCCAACTCTATTTAACAACCGTGGTAAGGCGTACCTTAACTTAGAAAAATATGATGATGCCATTACCGATTTTGGTGTTGCGATAGCCAAGAAGCCAGATTATGCCCGAGCTTTTGAAAACCGAGCAGATGCTTACTTGAAAGTAAAAAAGTACGAAGAAGCTGCAAGGGATTTAAGACAACTAGAAAAACTAACCGAAAAACCCGATGCTACATTTTATCAAAAACTTGGAGAAACCTATTTTGAATTGACCAACTATCCCGTTGCAGTAGAGTACTTAGATAAAGCAATACAAGGGGGCAACCGCGATAGGGGAGTACTCTTCAAAAGAGGAAAATCATTGCTCGAACAACAAGAGTTTCAACCAGCCATAAAAGATTTTGATGAAGCTTTGAAAGCGGGCGAAAATACCGTGAACTTGTTTAAGGAACGCGCACGTGCTTACTTGGGTTTGGGCAACAGAAAAGGAGCATTGGAAAATATTGGGAAAGCCATTGCGATGGAACCCACTAATTCAGATTTATACTACAATAGCGGGCTCATCAAAGAAGAGAACGGAGAATTTGAATCGGCCAAAACCGATTACGACAAAGCAATTAAGTTAAGCCCCAAAGATGCTGCTGCTTATTACGGCCGGGCAAATTGCAAAGCCGAACTAGACGATTACGGAGCCGGAGTTTCTGATTTAGATGAAGCAATCGCCATTAACCCAAAAGAGGCTTCTTACCACAAGCAACGCGGAAATTTTAACTATCAATTGGGCAATAAAAACGAAGCCTGTGCCGATTGGAAAAAAGCACTTTCTCTGGGCGATGCCAAAGCTAAATTCTCTATTGACCAGTATTGTAAGTAACATTTCGGGATTTCCTGTTTCAAATAGAGACTATTTCAAAAGCACCAAATTCCTAATTGCGGTTGGCTGTTTAACTGAATAGCAACAGAAATCCGTAGGCTTAAACAAAAGCAAACTTTTCTATCCACCAATCTTACATTGGTCAGCTAACGGCAATTTTGGTCGGTGAATTGCAGGTTACTCTGTAGAAATTTACTGCATGAACACTAAAACAAAAACGATTATGAAAAGCGCAAGGTTGATTATGTTGTTTCTTTTGTCGTCATCTGTTTTATGGGCAAACGAGATGATTTCAGGTAAAGTAGTGACGGTGATTGACGGCAATACACTTAAAGTGTATGCCAGCGATAACGAAACCTACAAAATTCTTTTGTATGGAATTGATTCTCCTGAGTTAACTCAAGAGTATGGCGATAAAGCAAAGCGAACCTTAGAGAAACTGATTCTAGATAAAAGCGTGAGCATCGAAATTCAAGGCAAAGACCGTTGGGGAAATAGACTTGGTATTGTGCTGATTGATGGCGAAGATCCGAGAGAAAAATTATTAGAAGAGGGTCTTGCTTGGACATCTGAAAAAAACCCAATGGAACAATTTGAATTGATCCGAGTAAAGGCTCAAGAAAAAGGAAAAGGACTTTGGAAAGAAACAGACCCAACGCCTCCTTGGACTTACCGCAGACAGCAAACTATGACTCAATATAAAACGAGTTAAAAATAATTCGAGGGTTACTCCGTTATACCTCCACTATGCAAAACAAGTGGAGGTTTTTTTATGCCTTCGCAGCATTGGCGTTGCCCATGTATGCGTTTGGTCAAGATAATACACTAGGCGATCGTTCGCGCAACACAACCGCTGTTGAAGAAAAAAATCATCGCGTCCATGTTTCAAGAAAAGATAAAAGGCGGCATCGCTTGTCGTTCCGAAAACCAAAAGTAGAAAATACGGCCCGCTATGAATTCTATAAACGCGTAGAAGAAGCAGCGAAAGAAAAACAAAAGCTACTGAAAAAACTTTCCAAACCCCAATATGCCGACTTCGCTTATTTTGGGCATAAGAACAAACCCAAAAAACACAAGCCCTATCAAATGCGGTATTGCAAAGAATGCGGGATTAGGCATTAGAAAATTTTAGATGCATGATTTATGATTTGATCTAAATCTAAAAGCTAATATCGTACCTTGGTTTTCAAAATGGATTTAACACAAACTCTTTCCCGCTACATTGAGCACACTAACCTAAGCCCAACCATTACAGGTACTGATATTGATCGGCTCGTGGCAGAAGCAAAACAATACTCTTTCTTCGGTATTTGCGTTCCTCCCTTTTGGGTACAACGGGCAAAGCGTGAAATAGGTGAAAGTAAAATTACACTCGTTACCGTAGCCGGTTTTCCCCTGGGCTATTCGCAAACAGAAACCAAGTTAGAGGAAATAAAAAGAGCGATCGAACACGGTGCCGATGAAGTGGATATGGTCTTGAATCTTTCTTCTTTCAAATCAGGCATACCGTGGACAAAAATTGAAATCGCTAAATGCAGCAAGCTGGTGCACGATTATCAAAAAATATTAAAAGTAATTATTGAAACTGCTTATCTCAGTAATGAAGAAATTATTGAAGCCTGTAAATTATGTGCAGATGCCGGAGCCGATTTCGTAAAAACTTCAACAGGCTTTGCTACTGAGGGTTCAAAAGTAGAACATGTAAAACTCATGAAAAATTATGTTCCGCCTTCTGTAGGGATAAAAGCATCGGGTGGAATTAAGACCAAAGCGCAAGCGATTGAAATGATAGAGGCAGGAGCAAGTCGAATTGGCACCAGTTCTGGAATTATTATTTGTGGGTGATTTGCTCAGAGATCGTTAATTTCACAGCTCAGTAGCTAAACCTTCTATACATGAGTCAGTTATTATCTTGCATTTTTCCGAATGAGTCAGCCATTCCCGAACCCTTTCAATTGAGTGGCACGATCGAACAACGCGAATATCTCATCAACGGCACACTCCGTCAATGGACAGGCACAATGAATGCTGTTGCTAGTCCTATATTTTTGAAAGTCGGTGAAAGCTATCAGCAACGAATCATTGGCTCTACTCCACTGCTAACAAAATACGAAGCATTAGAGGCACTGAACGCTGCGGTTGCCGCCTACGATCTTGGTCATGGCGCATGGCCCACCATGAGCGTGGCCGACCGTATTGAGCACATTGAAAAATTTCTGGCAGCCATGCGCACCAAACGCGCAGAAGTAGTAAAACTTCTCATGTGGGAAATCGGTAAATCATTAAAGGATTCAGAAAAAGAATTTGATCGCACCTGCGATTATATTGTGGATACGATTAAAGCATTAAAAGAACAAGATCGCAGAGCAGCCAAGTTGGTAGAAGAACAAGGTTTTCTCGGGCAGATCAGGCGCGTGCCACTTGGTGTAGCATTGTGTATGGGTCCCTTCAATTATCCATTGAATGAAACTTTCACCACCTTGATTCCCGCCCTCATCATGGGCAACACGGTAGTTTTTAAACCCGCCAAATTTGGTGTGTTGCTGGTAAAACCATTGCTCGAAGCTTTCCGCGATTGTTTTCCTGCTGGGGTGATCAATATTATTTACGGGAAAGGTAGAGACACGGTAGGCGCGCTGATGGAAACTGGAAAGATTGATGTCTTTGCATTCATCGGCACGAACAAGGGCGCGAATGATTTAAAGAAATTGCATCCTAAACCCCATCGCCTCAAATCGATTTTAGGGTTGGATGCAAAAAATCCAGCTATTGTTTTGGCAGATGCTGATTTGGATAACGCAGTGAGTGAATGCGTTACCGGATCACTATCATTCAACGGCCAACGATGCACGGCTCTCAAAATTTTATTTGTACATCGCTCAATCGTTGATGCTTTTACGCAAAAGTTACTGTCGGAAATCAAAAAACTAAAACCGGGTATGCCTTGGGATACTGGTGTGGGATTAACTCCACTGCCCGAGCCAGGAAAAACGGATTACCTGAAAGGTTTAGTTGACAATGCTAAACAACACGGAGCTAAAATCTTAAACGAAAATGGCGGTGAAATTCTGAATTCATTTTTTTATCCGGCAGTACTCTATCCGGTCAATGAAAAAATGAATATCTATCATGAAGAGCAGTTTGGGCCGGTGGTTCCTATTGTTCCGTTTGATAAAGATGAAGAGGCGATTCAATACGTGCTGAACTCTAACTTTGGCCAACAAGTAAGTTTGTTCGGAAAAGATTCCAAGCAATTGGCAAAAATGATGGATGCCTTTGTGAATCAAGTAGGGCGCATAAATTTGAATTCACAATCTCAACGTGGGCCAGATACTTTTCCGTTTAATGGAAGAAAAGATTCTGCCGAAGGCACTTTGTCGATTGCTGATGCCTTGCGCGTGTTTTCGATACGTACCATTGTAGCTACGAAAGCAACAGACGATAACAAGCAAATCCTGAATACGATTATCCGCAATCGAGAGTCAGCGTTTTTAAGTACGGATTATATTATGTAGAGGTATCGTAGTTAATCTTAATCCTGACAGGTCTTTATTCTTACAAGTTAAAGACCTGTCAGGATTAAATGGTTAGTTTAAATTAAACTCCGCTTGTTTTACATCTCGCGAATTGCCTCCAACAAACAATTGAAATTTGCCTGGCTCGCTGCCATAGGTCAAATCGTGGCGATAGAAAGAAAGTTGCTCGTTGGTAATCTTAAATACAATAGTCTTTGTCTCGCCTGCTTTGATCATCACTTTCTCAAAACCCTTCAGTTCTTTTATCGGGCGAGTAACCGATCCTACTAAATCACGAATATAAAATTGCACCACTTCTGCTCCATCATGCTTACCCGAATTAGTTACCGTAATTGAAGCCATAATAGAATCATTTGCAGTCATCTCACTTTTACTAAGTACTAAATTACCATAGTTAAACTGCGTATAACTCAATCCAAATCCAAATGGATATAATGGTTCATTCGAAACATCTAAATAGTTGGATTTGAATTTCTGAAACCACTTTGCATCGCCCAAGGGTCTGCCCGTGTTTTTTTGTGCGTAATACATCGGTTCCTGACCTACGTTCTGCGGAAAGGTGGTTGTCAGTTTTCCAGAAGGGTTTATGTCACCAAACAAAACATCGGCAATCGCATCGCCTCCTTCGCTGCCACCAAACCAAACGTTTAAAATAGCTGGTACATTTTCCGATTCCCATTTTAATGCAAGTGGTCTTCCTGTAAACAACACCAACACTACGGGTTTGCCTGTTTTCAATAATGCTTTTATCAACTCACGTTGCGTCTCCGGAATTTGAATATCTGTTCGGCTCGAAGATTCACCACTCATTTCTGCGGCTTCACCTGCGGCAACTACAATCACATCCGCTTTTTTCGCAATAGCTATTGCCTCATTTCTCAATTCATCGGCAGATCGCTTATCGCGATGGAGTGATTTCCCAAACATCGTAGCTCGCTCTTCAATCGCCTCGTCTTCATCCAAATTTGCACCTTTTGCATACAACACTTTTGCTTTTCCTTCCAATGCTTTCTCGAAACCTGCTTTTACCGAAATGGATTCTGCAAAACGAGCAGCTACGCTCCAGGTACCCGTCATATTTTCTTTAGCATCTGCCAGTGGGCCAATAAGTGCAATAGTCCCCCTTTTTTTCAGCGGCAACACTTCGCTTTGGTTTTTCAACAGAACAAAACTTTGTGTGGCTGTACTTCGCGCCTCGGCCCGATTGGCCGCGCTAAACACTTCTGCTTTTGCACGCTCCTCGTTGCAATATTTATATGGATCGTCAAACAATCCCAATTTATATTTGGCTTCCAAAACCCTTCTGCAGGCAGTAGTAATTTGTTGTTCTGAAATTCTTCCCTCTTTTACCGAGCGTGCGAGTGTATTGAGTAAACCCTCGCTCACCATGTCCATATCCAATCCGGCTTCCAATGCTTTCGCTGAAACAGTAACTGTATCGCCATATCCATGTTCAATCATTTCTGTAAGGCCGGTATAATCAGAAACCACAAATCCATTGAAGCCCCACTCGTTGCGCAATACATCGGTTAGTAACCATTTATTTGCAGTTGCCGGTATACCATCTACTTCGTTGAACGAAGCCATAATACTTCCTGCTCCCGCGTCTAGGGCAGCCTTGTAAGGCGGCAGGTATTCATTATACATTCGGTGATGACTCATATCAACTGTATTGTAATCGCGGCCTGCCTCTGCAGCACCATAGAGCGCATAATGTTTCACACACGACATAATAGTATTGTTCGCGGATAAATCATTTCCCTGATAGCCACGCACCATCGCACGGGCAATCTCAGAGCCAAGAAAAGGATCTTCGCCACTTCCTTCTGATATTCTTCCCCAACGGGCATCGCGCGAGATGTCTACCATTGGTGAGAATGTCCAATTGATGCCATCGGCACTGGCTTCCTGTGCGGCTATGCGTGCACTGCGTTCAATCAACTTCATATCCCAAGAACAACTTAAGCCGAGCGGGATCGGAAACACACTTTCATACCCGTGGATAACATCCATTCCAAATAGCAAGGGAATCTTGGTTCTGCTTTTCTCTACGGCAATCGTTTGTACTTCCCGAATGCGAGCTGCCGTCTTGATGTTGAACAAACCACCTACCATTCCCTTCTCAATTTTCTTTGCGAAGTCTGAGTTCTCCGCTTGCCCAGTGACAAAATCACCGGCTGATGGTAAATTGAGCTGACCTATTTTTTCTTCTAACGTCATCTGACTCAAAACAGAATCTACAACCATTGACATGCGGTCAGCTTTGTCTGGGGAAGGAGTAGAGCACCCGGCTGTCATGAAGAGCGCTAAAAAAAATGGAAGATACGTATTATTCATAGCGGAGAAGTTGAGTAGTGATGGAGTATCTAAGGAGTAAAACTTAATTTCGTTTTTACGGATTGAATCTCCGGTGCTGACATGAATAAATTCCAGAGTAATCCGGTGCGATGATTTTCTATCATCACAACAATGGGACCTTGGTCGATAGCGAGGTAGGAATTGGCCATCCAGGCTTCAGAAATATTGAATGCATCATAGAAGCCATAAGTACCCCAAAGCCGATCGCCCATGGTGTAATAAAAAAACTTCAGTGCCTTCATGGACTCAGCCGGTGTGTAAGGGAAAGACGACAATGCTGCAGTAGGAGTTATTACACCTAAATCGTTGGAGGGAGAATGCGCATTGTACCCTACTTGGTTATCGCTAGAGGTAAGCCCCCAACAAGACTCGCCATAGTTGGGATACTTTTTTGGATTGGCGACACAGTACAAATAATTGATCTTCGTTGCATTTACATTTTGCTCCCAATAGTTTGCATACTCATCTGAGAAATGCGGGTCGAGCCCGAGATAAGAATACTGCACCCAAAAAAGTGGACTGGGTGTGCCCAGCGGAAGTTTAATTCCATAATGGAGATTGCCTGTTTTTATACTTCCATTTTTTCCATAGCCATTGTTGTAAACCGATTTTGGAATGCTGTGTGTGGGCGATGCCGCAGCGAGCACATAGGTAATCTGCTGCTCAAAATATCCGTACAAGGGGAAGTTCATATCCCAATTAAAATTGGGCGACCAATGCCAGTACAAAACTTGCTCGTTATTTTTTCGATACCAATCCCACTCAACAGCCTCCCACAATTTGTTAATTCGTTTAATCAAGTTGTTACCCACTGTATCAGTAGGCGCAAGGTATTGGCGGGCAGTTAGTAGCCCTTGAACTAAAAAGGAAGTTTCTACTAAGTCGCCACCGTTATCTTTTGTGCTAAAAGGAATTACCTTTCCGGTATTGCCATCTACCCAGTGCGACCATGCTCCATGAAAGCGATCTGCTTTTTCTAAAAAGGTTACGATCTTATTAATTTGTTGAACGCCTTGCTGGCGTGTGATAAAACTTCGCTCAATGCCTACGAGTATTGCCATAATTCCGAAGCCCGTTCCACCTGTGGTTACTGTGTTGCCCGAAGTATTTCGCTCGCGCGCCATGCCGCTGGCAGGATGTGCGAATTCATAGAAATACTGAAATGTCTTTTGTTGCGTGAGGGTTAATAACTCCTCATCGCTAATGGTTGTAAACTTGGGAGCAAGATTGATCTGGGTGATGATCTTGATAAAGAACGCTGAGCTAAACGGTTTTTTAGATGCCGATAAAAGTTCAGTGGAAACGGTGAGATAGGATGTACTCCAATAATTAAGAGGAGATGCGGGAGTTACACTTACCACACTATCCTTATGGCTAAAAGAAAAGTTAGCCGGAATGTTACCCGTATTATTCGACCAAACCAATCCTGCTTCTGCTGATTGGCGATCGACTGGTTCTGAAAAGTAAAGTGTGAAGGTTGGTGTTGTAGATGCGTTTGTGTACCTATAACTAATGGCTCGGCCATCTAGCTCAAAATTTGCAATAGTGAACGGGTCGGTTGATTGAGGCGTTTGATCATTCTTTGTGCATGAAAAAACAAGAAACAAGAAAACAAAACTAAATATTTTTTTCATGAGGCTGTGTTAAAAAAATTAAAGAGAGGGCGATTGTTCAATTCGCACCCCTCTTTATTGAAACGTAAATTAACCCACTACTACCTTCCTGCAAGCCCTAATTTATATAGCGCAGTTATATCCTTATCTGCAAGTGGTGTATTATAAACCCTTACATCATCTATTGAAGCCTTTGCTAAGGGAATTCCTCTGGTAGGCGCGCTTGCAAATCCAATGTCTTTATAAGATAAACTACCAAAAACTGCCTTTACTGGAGTTCTCATAATAAGTGCTGGAGTAGTACCTCTATCATTGTAAGCTCCAACGTTTACTCCATTTGCAAAAATTTCAAATTGATGAGTAGTTCCATTCCATCTGGCTACATAGTGCGCCCAATCTTTAGCACCCAAAAAGTGCTTTCCTACACTTCCGTTGACTACGCTAATGTTATCTTGTAAATTACCGTTGCCCGCGTTGTTCAACAATGGCTTGAGTAATAAAGTATCAGAAGTTGATAAGTGCGCGCCAGTCTCCGCTAGCATATTGATGTTTCCCCAAATATCAGTATCGTCTGCGTATAGAAGAGCGAAGATTGCAGTAGCGCCTGCACTGGCTGTGCTCTTATTATTCGAAGCCTTGACCCATAAACTAACAGTAAAATTACCCAATGAATTTGCAGAACCTATGTTTGCTATGCTTGGGAATACCAAAGCACCGCTAGTTAATTGTAAAGCCTTGCCAATTTTGCCTGTTGTAAACCCTACTGTACCATATGTATTACTGGGTGGGGTACTTGAAAGTCTCTCATTGTTCGTATCATCAAAAGTCCAATGAGCCTTCAAATTAGTAGTTGCCACTTCGTTGGAGTTATTAAACCCATCAATTTTTGGCAATGCTGGCGTGTCTGAAGAACAACCCGCAAAGGTCATCAGGGCAGCTGCGGCCACGCTGGATAAAAAATAATTTGCTGTTTTTTTCATTTGTTTTAGAGTTTTAAAAGTTAAATAATAAAAAGTAAAATTGTTGCTTGTGATGCTGATGTATGTACGGCAGTTTTGTATAAAAATCTTTCAGTTCCCCTCACCCCAAAAGAGTTGTTTGTTAACGCTGCTACCCTTTTCCCCTCTCCCTCGGGAGAGGGGATTGATGAGTTGTGTTAACCTGCACGCTTCTTGGGGTGAGGGAGTTAAAATTGTAAAACTCTCGTACACCCATTACTCATTCTAAATTGGTGAACCACGTGTATCAAATTCTGATGCCATAAATATTATTTAATAACCTGGATTTTGTGTTAGTTTATTTGCGCTCAGTAAAATTTGAGAGTTGGGTATTGGCAACAATTCGTGCTTGCCATCTACAAAATTAGTTTTGCCTGCTGCACGCAATACTGCGCCCGCATTCCCTTGCCTTACCAAATCCCAAAACCGATCGTGCTCCATCGCCAATTCTATTCTTCGCTCTTTCCAAACATCGGCTATGGTAACACTTCCTTTGATGGGTAAACCTGCACGAAGTCTTATCTTGTTAATATTATCCAGTGCCAATGCGGGCTGATTGATACTTGGTTGTAATGCTGCTTCCGCATTCATTAAAAGAACATCAGCATATCGTAAAATCGGGATGTTTTTAGGAAGGTTTTTATTTCCTTTATCTTCATATTTCTCTTTTTCTTTACTCGCATACGCCTTGTAGTTGTAAAACAAGTTTTGAACCGAATCAGAACTAGGCACTCTAAATCCATCCCACAACATAGTGCCTTTGAACGTTCCTGAATTATCGATTGCCAATATGGTAGCGGCCTTTCTTAGATCACCCACTTCGTAGGCGTTTACTAAATTGGTACTTGGATTATTGAAGCCCCAGCCTAAATCGTCCCATCCACCTCTTCCACCTACGCGCACGCCTTGACAAATGGTGTATAGATCGGGACCCAAATTAGCGTTGTTAAAACCACCCGTCTGAATTTCGAAAATAGATTCGATGTTGTTGTTGCTCTCTTGTCTCCACAGATTAGCGTAATTCGGTAGCAATTGATATTGATTAGAATTGATCACGTCATCTGTCAACGATTTTACCAAACTCCATTTATTCTGATACATATATACTTTGGCAAGCAATGCCTGGGCAGCACCTTTGTTGGCATGCCCCACAGCCGATTGAGATTTTAGTGGAAGGTTGGTAACGGCATATTGTAAATCGCGTGCAATGCTATCGTACACAATGGTTGCCGCAACGCGTGTTTGAAAAGAGGGCTCCGTATTGGCATCCTGAGCATCTTTGGGAACTCTAAGCACCAACGGCACGGCACCATACATTCTCACTAAATTGAAATAGAGATATGCACGAAGAAATTTAACTTCACCTGTTAATTGATTCCGTAAGGTTGGCGCGATAGAAGTAGCTTTCGACAAGGCCGATAGTGCTTGATTGGCAGCACCAATACTATTGTAATGCCCGCTCCACAAAGTTTCTGCAAATCGGTTGGTAGGACTAATCGTAAAATTATCTAAGTCGCCCACGGGCACTGCTTGGTCGCCCAAGGTACTTCCCTTATCGGCATCATCAGACATGATGCTGGTAACCGAAACAAACGCAAAGCCATGTATATCGCCATCGCCAAACGAACTGCCCTGTATAAGACTATGGTAAACACCCGTTACTAATTTAGGCGCAAGGTCAGGATCTGAAGCGGGGCTTACTCCACCCTGTACTGGCACGTCTAAGAAACTATCGCTGCATGAATAAAAGACACCTGAAACAAGTGTAATAACCAGAGTTAATTTTAAGAATGCTATTTTCATTTCTCGCGTATTTACTGGATTGATCTGCATCTTATTAGAAATTTACATTTAAGCCAACGGCAATAGTTCTTGTAGTTGGGTAGGCACTTAACTCGATTCCTGAATTGAGTGGGTCGCCCGGCAATTCGGGTGTAAAGCCGCTATAATCTTGTAGAGTAAATAAATTTTGAGAAGTTGCGTATACTCGCAAGCTCGAAATCTTTAGGCGTTGCAATACTTTCTGTGGAAACGCGTAACCGACTGTTAAATTATTTATTCGTACAAACGAACCTGATTCTACAAAATAATCGGACGCCAATTGATTGCCTGTATTAGCGGCCGGTTGGGTTTGTGAAAGGCTGGATGATGTCCACCTGTTATAAACTAATGCTTTTTCAATATTGTCGTCACCTTGAAAACGAACGGCTCGTTTACCATTATATACTTGGTTGCCCGCATTGCCATAAATAGATAAGCTAAAATCCCACGCTTTGTAGTTGGCAGTAAGGTTAATTCCATAGTAGGCTTTTGGTTGATACGATCCGGCAAGCACTCGATCGTTGTCATCAATCGCTCCATCGCCATTTACATCTTGGTACCTAAAATCGCCCGCCTTTGCATTGGGTTGAATCATTTTGCCATTGGTATCTGTATAGGCAGCAGCATCAGCATCTGAATTAAAAACGCCTTGTGTTTTTAAAACATAAAAGCTTCCTATGGCCAACCCATTATCTGAATACGTTGTAAACCCTTGGGCGGCTCCAATGTAACCACCGCGAATGGCCTGCCCCCCGTTTAAGGCCACAACTTTGTTGGTATTAAATGTTACGTTTCCTCCAATGGAATATGAGAAATCTGGGTTGATCCGATCTTTCCAATTAAGCAATACTTCAACACCTGTATTTTGAATAGATGCTGCATTGGTTAGAATTACGCCATCTACATCGCCTACTGTTCGAGGAATTGGAACATTGATGAGTGCGTTTTTTACCTTTTTGTTATAGTAATTAACTTCTCCTGTTAATTTTGATTGTAATGCTGAAAACTCAATTGCAAAATCTATCTCTTCGGTTGTTTCCCAATTAAGGTTAGGATCTTTAATCTGATTAATCTGAACGCCATTGGTAGCTTCAGCCACACTTCCATTGAAAGCATACGGTTTGTTGAGTGATACTGTTTGGGTAAACGCATCGGTTGGTATTCTATCATTGCCAACAATACCAAATGAGGTTCGCAACTTAAGCAAATCAAAAATAGTTTGGTTCTGCATAAATGGCTCTCGGGTCAGCACCCAACCTAATCCAACAGAAGGATATTGCTGCCAGCGATTTTGTTTTGGTAAACGAGAGCTGCCGTCACTACGAATGGTTGCAGTTAGCAAATACTTTCCATTATAAGAATAATTAAGTCGGGCTAAGTAAGAGTTTCTTGCCCACGCATCGCCCCCTCCTTCGTTTTGCGAACTGTTGGCATCGCCTACTCCTATGTACCAAAGGCTTTGGTCTGCGGGCACATCTTTTCTGCTGGCGCTAAATGAAGTATTGCGATATTCCTCGGCTGTAGTTCCAACCATTAGGGTAAAATCGTGCTTATCAAATTTTTTGCTCGCGGTAATAATGTTGTCCCAAACCCACTGCAAGGATTGGGTATTCTTAATGCCCAAATTACTTCGGTTGTTATATTGATTACCTCCAGCTACCAAGAAGGTGCTTTCATCTGCAAAAAACCTATAGTTATAAGCTCTATTCAGTGAATTGCGCCAATCTGCGCCAATGGAAGTTTTAATTGTTAACCAATCAAGCGGTTTTGCTTCTAAAAAGGTAGATCCTTGAAGGCGATCGGCCACTACTTTTACGCTGTTATCTTTAAGATTTAACAATGGGTTTCCAACATTATGATACGTTGAAGAATTACCATACTTGCCACCTACAATGCTGGCAATAATGGGTGCAGCCCGATAGGCGTTGTTGTACACTTGGCCTATGTTTCCAAATTCATCGATATCAATATTTGAAAAACCATTTTGATTCCTACTATTGGTATACGATGATTGGATACCTACTTTAAGTATAGTATTGATTTTGAAATCCTGGTTGACCCGAATCGTCAGGCGCTTAAAGTCATTATCTAATACTATCCCTTCATCAGTCAAATAGCCCACATTCACCAAAAAGGTAGATTTCTCCGAACCACCAGAAATAGAAATGTTATGGTTTTGCTGCCATGCATTACGCAAAATCGTTTTAAACCAATCTGTATTGTAACCTGTGGCGGGGGGAACATTACCCGTTGCTGCCTGCACATAATTACTGTAATCTGCACTATTTGCCATCTCCACTAAGTTAGCGGCTTGGCGAATGCCTATGTTATTATTGTAGCTTACCAATAGTTTTCCTGATACTCCTCTTTTGGTTGTTATGATAATAACACCATTTGCACCTCTGGAACCATAAATAGCGGCTGAAGACGCATCTTTCAGCACATTCATATCAACAATATCGGCCGTATTAATATTTGAGATATCGTCCGTGAGTACACCATCTACTACATACAACGCAGCAGTACCCGCCAATGCAGTACTAACGCCTCGCACCCTTATTTGTGGAGATGATCCCGGTTGCCCACTACTAATAATTTGAACGCCTGCCACCTTGCCTTGCAGCGCCTGCGTAGCGGTAAGCACAGGCTGCTTATACAATTCATCGCCTTTTACGTTGGCGGTAGATCCAGTAATGTCAGATTTTTTTTGAACGCCATATCCTACTACCACCACTTCTTCTAGCTGTTTAGTATCTGGCTCTAGAACAATATTAATTACGGTCTGGTCGCCAATCTTTATACTCTTAGTCTTATATCCTATAAATGAAAACGAAAGAGATTTGTCGGCAGCAGCTACCTCAATAGAATAGTTACCTTCAATATCTGATGTTGTGCCTTTTGCTGAGCCCTCAATAACTACGTTTACGCCTGGCAATTCTATTGATTGTCCGTCTTCTACCGATGTTATTTTACCTTTAATCAGTCTATTCTGCGCCAAAGCATTGAAGCTATTTGCTGCTAACGCAATGACGATCAGTGCTCTACGTAATGAATTACCTGTCATACTCATCGATTAAAAGATTTCAACAACTATAAATTTATGTGCAAGCAAGCTTATTCAAGAATTTTTTTGACGAAACATGCTTAAAATGTTAACTATTGAAGGGCACTTTGAATAGCTGATTTCACGGAATAAAAACATTGATTTCAACCGTTTTCGGTTAATTTTTTATCCTTTTGGCACCATAATCTCACAGAATAAAAACATTTGATTTTTGAGAGACAGAATGACTAAAAAGATGCTTAGCTCAACACCTTAATTTTGGGGGTTCTTTTCTTCTTTGGAGAAGGTGATTGCAAGATCACCTCTTCCCATTTAGATGCGGTAAGAGGCCTGCCCGAATCTTCCAATTCTTTTATGCGAACTACTACTTTTAAGCGAAAGGCCCATACTGTATTTAGTGCTACATCAAGTTGCTTTGCAAAAGATTCAAGAGTGCCTTCTTTCTTTCCTACCACACACAAATAAGCGATATAGAATGCCTTTTCAACCGGAAATTTTATACCCTGAAAAATAGTGTAGGATGTTATTGATTCATTGTAGCCGCATTTTGTGCATCGCTTCGAAAACTTTTGCGCTCCATCAAAATATTTCTGATTTCCGCATTTACT
Organism: Cytophagales bacterium; assembly: GCA_013298505.1. Taxonomy (GTDB): domain Bacteria; phylum Bacteroidota; class Bacteroidia; order Cytophagales; family Cyclobacteriaceae; genus ELB16-189. Next base: position 3,481 of record JAAFHY010000006.1, on the reverse strand, counting down.
GCAGGTAAATCCATTTTGCCACTTTAAGTTTTCCAAAAACCGATATGCTGCAAGGGTATCAGGATAGAGCGTTTTAAACTCTTGATAATTCATTGTCTTCTCCATCAACATTTCATTTAGCACCTCTTTCACCCGATTCTTTAGCTTCCAGTTATCTAAATCCAATAATGAATTTATTTGATTAATCTCTTTCGCTTGGGCATTCAATTTTTGATTGCTTTTTTCTAGTTCATGGTTTAGCATATTCAAATCTTGAGTTCGCTCTTGCACTTTTACCTCCAGCTCGCGGTTTACTTTATCTTTCAACTGCATGTTCACCGTTTGCTGATTAATGATTTTGCGAAGTGCTCTATCTCTATTGTCTTTCAATATTCGGATTCGATCGCCAAGGGCCAACGTTAAAAATAACATCTCAAAAACAAAACTCAGGTGCAAGCTATAATGCGATAAAATAGTAAAAGGCAGCACATTGAAATAGACCATTGCCCTAAGAAAAAAACCCGAAAACAAAATTCCGTATGCAATAACAAAAAATCGGGCTGGCCTATACCCGTTACGCCAAACGTGAATAGCAGAATAAAAAATAAGCGATAGCGGAACGATTTCAATGATGCGCTGATTAAACAAAGAAGGTTCAAAAAATAGAGCCACAATAAAGATCACAGTACGAATTGCAATCATCCATTTGAATAGAGCGTTAAGCGTTGAAGCTTTTGCTTTGAGGCTTAAAAAGCGCCTTGTAAAAATAAGGGACCAAATAATTACAGAGTAGAGAGAAATACCCGTTGCATACGCATTTAGCTCTGGGCGATTAGGCCACAAGTATTGGAATCCTATTCCGTCTAAACTTAACGCATACAGCGCAACACTAAAAATATAAAAGATGTAATAGACATACTTGATTTCTCTTATTGCTAAGAATGTTAAGAAATTATATAGGATAATAATTAATATCATCCCGTAAAAAGTACCAAACAAAAAATATTCGTTAAGCGAGTAATAGATAAATCGATTGGTAGACCTAAACGCAATTCGGATATCGGCAAACTCATGCGATTGAACTTTAAAATAGTAGAACATGACGGTGTCTTTTCGCATGTCTAGCATTAGCTCAAAATTTTTGTGTCGAAACAATCGTTGATTAAACGGTTGCTCGTCTCCGAGTTTTACTAGTTGATATGTGCCATCGTATTGAGGTATGTGCGCGTCAATCTTATCAATGGTTTGATCGTAAAATTCTAATAGCCAAGTTTTTTTCGTCTCAGAAACATGGCGAATAGGCAAGCGTACCCAATAGGCCGCGTTTGGAATAAAATCTTTGTTGAGGTAGTTAGTGTGCTGCTGAAATTTATTGGCAAAATCGGATGATGAGATTTGTTGAAAAGAAACCGTATTGGTTAAGTCTTTATAATACATTAATTCATAGGGCATGAAGTTTTTTTCTTCAACAAAGTCATCCACCACAACAGGTTGCTGAGCTAACGCAACCGAACTGATAAAAATCAATGTGTAAAAAATCCAATTCTTCGACTTCATTATTTCAACTAACCTCCTTTAAAGCCAGCTTTTTTTAAACCGTCAACAATGTATTTATTTTTCTTCATCAGTTTCCACACAAAGCCTGATTGATAATTTTCTACTTGTAAAAGTATGGGGCCTTGATCAATACCTAAATAATCTGGATCAAACCACTCTTTCACTCCGCCCTCTCTTTCAATGGTAAGATTAAACGCATCCGTAAATCCATATTTACCATAAAGTTTGGTGCCAAATTGTTTTTTCATTTGCTGTAATGCGGGAATACATATTTCAGGAGCAAATGGAATTGATCCGCCTGCTGCGGTAGGTGCTATCGTGCCATCATCATTTACATACCACTGTGCCGCACCTCTAGCAGTATATCCATTGAAGCTAATATTGAAGTTTACTTTGCCAGCATTGCCTGGTCCATCGCACGCTGTAAGTCCCCATATATTTTCCCCATAGCCAATATAGCCAGCCGGGTTAGTTGCACAGTATGCTTTGTTAGCATAAGTTGCTCTTCGCGAATTTTCAAAATAGTCGATGCCCTTGGTTTCCATATAGTCGTCCTTTATCCCGCGGAAGTCGATCCAAACGTGCGAGTATTGATGACCGAACAAAGGGCCGAAGTTGATATGTTCTTGCCCATAGTAGTTACCCCATTGGTAAGTTTGAGTCCAGGCCTTCCAAGCTTGCGCGGGAATGGGGTGAGTAGGAGAAGCGATTGCCAAAATGTATAACAACATTGCCTCGTTGTAGCCTTGCCAAGTTGCATCTAAAAATCCTGATTCGGGTTTCCAACCCATGCTCATCATATCTCTTCCGTTCATGGACCAGTCCCACTCCACTGCCTGATACAACGCATCGGCAATCTCTCTGATTTTTTTCTCTGTGTCGTTATCGCCATCAAAATAGGTTTGGCACGAAAGAACGCCCATCATCAACAGACCAGTGTCGATAGTAGAAAGTTCTACATCGCGAAAGCGATCGCCCTTTTGCATGTCAATAAAGTGATAGAAAAATCCTTTGTAGCCTGTTACGCCTGTTGGTGTTTCTCCCTTCGGGGAATGATGAAAAAACAGAAGCGTCTTCAACACACGCGCTGCGGCTTGTTCGCGTGTGATGTAGGCCCGTTCAACACCTATTATATACGAAGTCAAGCCGAAACCTGTGGAGGCGATACTCGAAAACGAAGGTGTTGGCCAGCGGTCGGGTAGATTGCCAGTAGTAGAATCGGCCAGTTCCCAGAAGAATCCAAAAGTATCGCGCGAAAGCGAATCTAAAAATGGTTTTGCATCCGCAGATGGCTGTTGTGGTTGTTGATTACACGAAACGAAAAGGAGCAACCCCAGAACGAGAACCGAAACTTTCATCATCATCTAACTATCTATATTCAGGTGAAGTTAGTAAGAAATCAAAAGATTACTAGAACCGAAAGTTGTAAGCGGAGTTTTTTTGGTGATATCGTTAAGTGAATGATTTCAATGGGTGATGAATCTCGCTCGAACTTTTGAAAATCTATTGCGGAATTTTTTCCACAAAGCCGCACAAAGAATCACAAAGTTGCACCAAGTCCTACTTCGGATGATAAATTCGCTTCGCCTCCAGATATACTTTCTCTTTGTTCAGCGTCATGGGCTTGGTCTTTTGCTCAACAAATAAATTCATTTGATCCGCATAGTGTTCGCTTTCCGGATTATTAGAGGCACCATAGCAATGGATAGTTTCAATCTCGGGACCGGCTGCGGTAAACTTCACCAACTCAATATATGACTCACCTTGGTTGCCGCGCATGGTGCCATGTTGGTCGGGCACAGCATGCATAGCCGAAATAACATCGGGAATTCCAGGCAACGCGAGTCTTTTATCGCCACGCACTAACTTCTGGTATTCGCCCAGCGTGATATTAGCTCGCCCAAAATGATCCATCATATACTTCTTTGCAAAGGCTATTAACTGC
>JAAFHY010000059.1 GCA_013298505.1 Cytophagales bacterium | reverse complement strand
ATTGCAGTTGAGTGTATTTGAATAAGTTATTTAAAACGATATTAGGTATGGCGTCTTTCTTTAAATCATACACTACCCTAAATCCATCTCTGTCAGACTCATCTCGCAAATCGCTGATCCCTTCAATCTTTTTTTCGTTGATCATCGCGGCTGTACGCTCGATCATCTGTGCTTTGTTTACCTGATAAGGGATTTCGGTAGCTACAATTTGGTCTTTGCCATTGGCATTGGTAACAATCTCGGCCTTAGCCCTTACTACAATTCGGCCGCGACCCGTTAAATAAGCTTCTTGCACGCCTTGATATCCATAGATGATACCTCCTGTGGGGAAATCAGGTGCTTGAACGAACTTCATCAACTCTGGAATGGTAATCTCTCGATTGTCAATGTAGGCGATAATTCCATCTACCACTTCTGACAGATTGTGTGGCGCCATATTGGTTGCCATACCAACGGCAATACCAGAAGAACCATTAATCAATAAGTTGGGGATCTTAGCCGGAAGAACAGTTGGCTCTGTATTTTGATCGTCATAAGTGGGTTGAAAATCAACTGTATCTTTGTTTATATCAGCCAATAACTCTTCGGCAATTCTACGCAGCCTTGCCTCGGTGTAACGCATTGCAGCCGGAGGATCACCGTCTACCGAACCAAAATTACCTTGCCCATCAACCAGCATGTACCTCATAGACCACTCTTGTGCCATACGAACCATGGTATCGTAAATAGAGGCATCTCCATGTGGATGATATTTACCCATCACATCACCGACAATACGGGCAGATTTTTTGTACGGCTTATTGTAATTTACACCCAACTCGAGCATACCGTAAAGAACCCTCCTATGAACGGGCTTTAGGCCATCTCGTACATCAGGCAATGCGCGCGAAACGATTACAGACATCGAATAGTCGATGTACGCACCGCGCATTTCATCTTCAATATTGATCGGGATTATACTCTGTCTTTCGGGTAGGTTGCTGCTTTCTTCGGCCACGTTTGTTACTCTGTTTTAATTGGTGTGCAAGGTAGGTTAAAATGCACGAAAAATGAAGAAACGAAGCAGCTAAAAACGAGTAATGTTACGGCTAATATGGATTTAATTTCTTCTTGTTTTTACCTCTGTACTTTGTCAGCGTTTTGTCGTTCTCTCCGTAGCCGGGATTTTGCTTTTTGTAGAACGGATGCCTCCTACTTCGGTATTCTTTATCGCCATGGGCGTGGTTGATTTGCACGTGGCAGTCATCTAAAAAACACCGTGGTAATTCTGGTATACGATACGTCACTCCAAAGTTAAAGTAGAGTGCATTCGCACTATTCTCAATTAGCTTAGGGCTGCCTGGTAGCGGCACTGTGTAGCTTTTAATTTCAAAAGATGGTCTAACAAAAACCTTGAAATATTCTGACAGGTCGCGCTCAATAGTTACCCCTAAGTCAAAATAGATTCCACCTGTTACCGACTCACTAAAATTAGATTTAGGTTTGAAATCCCCGATATGAACATCTCCTGTAAAGAGGTAATCGCCCATTCGGTAAAAAGATGCACCCAACAACAAATAATACTTTCTAACAAAACCCGTTGGGCTTGCCAGTTGCAGCTGTGCTATTTTATCAGTTAAGGTTGTGGGGTTTAGCGAACCGATACTCATCAACTCATACGAATAGCCAAATCCAATCCGATACCTATTTAGAAATCCATAATAGAGAAACAAGTTGAGCGGTATGTTGGTGGCATTTCCTTTAAACCCGATATTGGTCGCACCGGGATTTGACACAAATGCCAAGCCAGAAGGAGGCGAAGTATCTACCGAAGGATCGTTTATCCAATTGCCGTATCGCTTGGCGGTAGAAACATCAAATAGCTGAGGGCTTTGTCCTGTAACTTGATATACACCCAAACCTGAAAGCTCGTGACTAAGGAAGGTGTTTCCATAGCCCAAGTTAACCCCGAAGTTTATTCGAGTTAGAATTTTTCTAAATGCACCACCCGCTTTTCGTTCAGCATAAAAGTGATCGAGCGGAATGGCTGACTTACCTTTCTCTTGTGCCGCCAACTCTTGTGTGCCTATGGCAAAGATTACTAGCAGAGTTATTTTATTAATTCGTTTCAGGGTGCGGTCTTTTCGGAGCTTAAAGATAAGAACAAATTAGTTTCTATTGATGCCGTAGGTAGTCTCTAGCGAACTGAAAGTATGGTACAAGGTCTGACCTTTTTTAAACTCGTAGGTGAAGGTTCGCTCGTCTGGCTGTGCTCTAACTCCCCGTAAGGAAATTATTATGGACGATTGCCCACTCGGCATTGGGATCCGGGCGTAATAGATACTGTGCGGAAGGGTTTGCCAATTGCGGGTGTCGGCTTTTTCGGTAAGGGTATTAAAAAGCCCGAGCAGCGCGCCTAGTTTTTTATTGTCCTTTTTTACAACATACTCTGATGATTTTTTTAACGCCAACCGAATGAGGGCTTTGCTCATTTCAAAACCCATGCGCTCTTCTAGGGCTTTGTGCGCAACCTTGTTAATATCTTCTGTCAATTGCAGGTTAAAAGTTTGACCATTTGCTTGTATGGAGCCTTCGGTATAGTAGTTCGGCCGCTCAATGTATTTGGGGAATACAACCCGAAAAAATTCTAATCGAGAGAGCCCGTCCAGTTCATCTCTGGAGTAGCCCGATTTAGGGAAACTAAACGAGAGTCCTAGCTCGCGGTTGCGAAAGGTAAGTTGATTGCCACCGTGATCAATAAAAAAATTAATGCCCCACTCTGCCTTAAATGGGGTCAGGCCATTGTGCCAAAAGAAAATCAGCTCTCCTCCCTCTACTTCCTTGTATTGATAGTCATTCATATCGAATGCTACTTTGTAGTTTTCAAATTCGGTTTGTAGGTCACTAAGCCAAGCTGTTCGCAACAGATCTATTTTAAGTTGGTCGGGCACCGATACTTGAAAAAGCGATTCGTACTCATCTCGGTATGATTCGTAAGCGTTTTTGTATGCTATGAATGCATTGTTGTAGTCTTTGTCCGAATCGTAAATAATGCCCATGAGGTTGTGTATAAAGGCATCACGTCTGTAATACGAGTTCGATTGGTATTTATCTCTTAGTTGCTGCAACCGTATATTTAGCCTTCTGCATTCTACCAAAGCTTCCTCGGTCTTTTTCATTTTCAAGAAATTGAGGGCTTTGTAATAAAGTAGCATCAGGTGTTCGTGGTCTTCGCCACGGTATACGGTAATGGTGGGATTTATCAGATAGGAAGCACCTTCACTAAAATAATCGACCTTAAAATCTTCCCAAAATAAATAGGCGTTTTCAAAATACAGATTGCTCTCGTCATATCTACCCAGCATAGATAAAACCAAGCCCTTGTTTACAAAGTACAGAAACCGATCACGACCATTTGCCTCACTTGATTTATCAGTAAGCAAATTAAGTGCACCGCTTACATCACCTTTTTCAAACTCGCGGTTAAATTTATAATTCGACTGATAGTAGCTGGCGCAAGAAGTTACGCAAGCAGTAAGCAGGAGGCAGGAAACAAATTTTAGATTTAAGATGCTTGATTTTAGATTTAAGTGTCTGATAGAAATCATTTGGTATTGTTCTAAGTTCGTATGACTTCTAAATTCTATCTTTTGGTTTTCAATTCTTTATGTACTTCTTAATCTCTTGCTGCCCGTACCAAACACGCCTATTGGTTTCCATATCGGTAAGAAAAAGTGTGGTGGTGTAATTGACTACTCTGCGTTTGTTGTACACATCGGTTTCAGAAACCATTTCGCCAAAGAGCATCAAGTTAGCGCCCGTCTCTTTTCCCCATTGCGATACTGTTTCAGGGCTTGAAAAATCCTGTTGTTGGGCTCGCTCTTCTCGTACTTTTTCCCTGAAGGATTCGCTCTCGACCAGGTCTGCAACGCTTGAGTTAAAGATAGCCAGTTCAATTTTCTTGATGTAGGTGGCAGCGTCTATATGCTCGCTTGTTTTGTTTTTAATGGTCCCTACAATAATGGTGGGCTTTTTTCCCAACGTTTTGGCATACTCTTTAAATTTTTCGCTGACAAGCAACTCGGCAATCATCCGGTCGGCAATTTGGCGCGAATCGGTATCGTTCCACCTACCGCTTAAATCAATTTGCTGGCTGGGGGCTATTCGAGAAACAGAACGGCCGCAACCCGCTAAAAAAAGAATAACCGACCCTAAGTATAGACAGCGTAAAATCATAGCAGACAATTTAAAAAAGAATACACCAAAATCAGGCCAATTGCTAAATGGCTTTTAAACGGTGAATAGTATCTTTTGGGTTGGTGGACGAGAACACAAAGTTGCCCGCAACCAACACATCTGCCCCAGCTTCGAGTAACGATTTAGCATTTTGCAGGTTCACGCCACCATCTATTTCAATTAAAGCATTTGACTTTTTACTGATAATTAACGCATTGATTTCCTTTACTTTAGCATATGTATTTTCAATGAATTTTTGACCACCGAAACCCGGGTTTACAGACATTAGGCAAACAAGGTCAATGTCGGCTATGATTTCAGATAACTGACTGACAGGCGTATGCGGATTTAGTGCTACACCCGCCATCACTCCGAGTGCTTTAATCTGCTGAATGTTTCGATGCAAATGCGGGCATGCTTCGGCATGAACGGTGATAACCTTTGCCCCTGCTTTAAAAAATGCATCTACATACCTTTCTGGATGAACGATCATTAAGTGAACATCGAGCGGCTTTTTTGCATGGCGATTGATCGCTTCAACCACCGGAATACCAAACGAAATATTGGGCACAAATTCACCGTCCATCACATCGACATGGATCCAATCGGCTTCACTTTCGTTGATCATTTTTACCTCGCTTTCGAGGTTTGCAAAGTCGGCCGCAAGGATAGATGGTGCAATAATGGATTTCATTCCGTAAAGGTAAATCAGATTTTAGATTTACGTTTTATGATGTTGGATTTAAGTTTTTATAACAAGAAAAAATCCTAACACTTCGTTTAACTTTTAACACGCTATTCATCTTTAAAACTCCAATTTTAGGTAGCTTCGCCCCTGATTTACGACTATGAATTTATACGAACAATATCCCGTTTCTATCACCAACACCTTACGGGGAAAGAAAGAACAATTTGTACCCATCAACCCGCCTTTTGTTGGATTATACTCTTGCGGGCCAACTGTTTATAACGAAGTGCACTTGGGCAACCTACGCACTTTCACAGCCTTTGATGTAGTGTTCCGTTACCTCTCTCACATTGGCTACAAAGTGCGCTACGTGCGAAACATTACCGATGCTGGGCACTTAACAAATGATGCTGGCGAAGGAGTTGACCGCATTGAAGAACGAGCGAAACTCGAGAGGCTAGAGCCCATGGAAGTCGTTCAAAAATATACGTATGGCTTTCACGAAGTTTGTCGCGTTTTTAATATTCTCCCTCCTAGTGTTGAGCCGACCGCCACAGGGCATATTGTCGAGCAAATTGAATGGTGAAAAAGATTTTAAGTAATGGATTTGCATATGAGAAAAACGGCTCGGTTTATTTTGACGTGCGAAAGTTTATGGAAAAGCATAAGTATGGAGAACTGAGCGGCAGAAACATTGACGATTTACTAGAAGGCACCCGCGATTTAGATGGACAAGACGAGAAAAAAAATTCGATTGATTTTGCCATTTGGAAAGCCGTGACACCAAGCCATATTCAGCGGTGGCCATCGCCTTGGGGTGAAGGCATACCGGGCTGGCATTTGGAATGCTCGGCCATGGGCACAAAGTATTTGGGCAAAGAGTTTGACATCCACGGAGGTGGCATGGATTTGAAATTTCCACACCACGAGTGCGAGATCGCACAAAACGTGGGCGCGTACGGCCACGCACCAGTCCGTTATTGGATGCACTCGAATATGCTTACCGTTAATGGCGAGAAGATGAGCAAATCGAAAGGCAACTCGTTTTTGCCGCGGGAGTTATTTGCTGGTGGTCACCCTTTGTTAGAGAAGGCTTATAGCCCGATGTCGGTGCGCTTTTTTATGCTGCAATCACATTACAGTAGCACGCTCGATTTTTCTAATGAAGCATTGGGAGCAGCCGAGAAAGGATATCGAAAGTTAGGTGCTGCGCTTACTGCGATCAAGGGTTTGAGTTATACCAGCGAAGCAAACGCAAATGCCGAATTGGTCAGTGATCTTAATCGCTTGGTAGAAGAATGCTATAAAAACATGAGCGATGATTTTAACACCGCTAAAACCTTGGCCGTGCTATTTGAAATGTCTGCCCGTATTAACGATTTCAAATCAGGCAACGTGGTCATCGCTTCCGTTGATGCAACTACTTTTGAGAAATTCAAATCTACGTACATCACATTTATGGAAGATGTACTTGGTTTGATGGAGGATAAAAGTATAAACAATGATTTGCTGGACGGAACCATCAACGTATTGGTTGAACTTCGCAAGAAGGCTCGCACCGATCGCAACTATGCACTATCGGACAAAATCAGAGATGATTTGCAAGCGATTGGGGTGCAATTGAAAGATGGGAAGAACGGGGAGATTAACTATACGATTGAGTAAGTTATGTTCGTTGATTTAACCACGAAGACACTAAGGCAAAAAGTAAATCACGCCTTTTTTAAATTTAAAAATACCAAAAACTTAGTGCCTTTGTGCCTTCGTGGTATTTCTGGTAAGTACAATTAGTGCTTAAATGCTAAAAAGGATTTTTATTTTACCCATTCGCTTTTACCAAGGAGCCATATCACCCTACCTAGGTGCGCATTGCAGGCACACACCCTCGTGCTCGCAGTATACCATCGAGGCCATACAAGAATGGGGCGTGCTGAAAGGAATTTGGCTTGGCTCTAAACGCATTGGGCGATGCCACCCTTGGGGAACAAGTGGCTATGATCCGGTGCCGAAGAAAGATAAAAAGTACTAAGGCCATGATGCCGTTAGCAAACGTTCACTATTTCAAAGTCTTGATGTATTCATGATCTAATTTCTCTGACACATCAATTACTATCCGTTCTCTATCCACTATATAGTATTTAGGAATTTCAGCGATATTCAAATAACTCCATAGTTCTTGGTTCTTTTCGCCACCATAAACAATTGGCCAGTTATAATTATTGTTATTCACAAACTTCTTCATTTTATCGATGGATTTGTCTAGAGATATTGAATAAAATTCAATGTTAGGGTTGGCTTTCCTCAAGTCTTCAATATTTTTCATCTCCTTTATGCATGGACCACACCAAGTTGTCCAGAGTTCAATTACAACGACTTTACTACTTAAAGAACTCAACCTAACTAGCTTTTCGTTTTTGTCAGGGAACTCGAAATCTCGAATTATCTTTCCTAAAATTCGATATTCAATTGCCTTCTTACTTTCTTTTGCGAAAGATTTGACATTATCCGTTTGGCCAAAGGAAATTAGAGAATCAATAAGGTTTCTTAATATTTTCTTGTCTATTAACTTAAAATCGAATACTCCTTTATAAAACTTCACTAACTCCATCTGCTCTTGTTCGCCCTCATACTTCTTACTTATTCCGTCAATCATTCCAATTGTAGCGGTAGTTGGTGGCATGTACTTATCTTTACGAAAATCAGTAATATATTTTCTATTGTAAGGATTGTCAGCGATAGACTGACTAAGTGAGAAGTTAGTTGTAAACAGAAAAATTATAACTAATCTCTTCATGTCATAATATGCTAAGTATCTCACTTACTCCTCTCCTCCAACTCCATCCACCGCAAAGTGTTCTCTTCAATTTTGGCCGAGAGTGTTTCTATTTCTTTCGACCACTCGCTCAATTGTTTGTGATCGGTGCTGCCGTTGTTCAAAAGGTTAATCACTTCGGTTTTCCTTTTCTCGAGCTGCTCAACTTCGGCAGGTAATTTTTCTAGCTGAGTTTTTTCTGCCGAGTTCAATTTCTTGCGCTCGCTTGGCGCTTCAGCAATTACTTCTTGCTTTTTGGCTGGCGCAGCACCGCTTTTTTCAAGTTCTTCTTTCTCTTCAATCCAAGTACGGTAATCAGAGTAATTTCCGTTGAATGGCCTGATAACTCCCTCGCCTTCAAATATAAAAAGCTGGTCGACTAAATGATCCATGAAATAACGATCGTGGGAAACTAATAATAAGCATCCTGTAAATTTTTCGAGGAAATCTTCCAACACATTTAGCGTGTCAATATCAAAATCATTGGTGGGCTCATCCAAAATCAAAAAATTAGGATTCGTTACTAGCACTTTCAACAGTTGTAGCCTCTTCTTCTCGCCACCACTCAATTTTTCTACGATGTTGTATTGCTTTTCGGGGCTAAACAAAAAAGTCTCTAAGAACTTGGAAGCCGAAATCTGCGAGCCATCGGCCATGGTAATAAATTCGGCAATTTCTTTCACCTCTTCAATGACGCGGTTGCTTAGATTAAGTGTTTCGACTTCTTGTGTAAAGTAACCGATCTTGGTTGTTACCCCCGGAATAATCTCGCCCGTATCGGGCTGCGCTTTGCCCGTTAGTAAATCAAGAAAAGTAGACTTGCCAATACCATTTTTACCAACAATTCCGATGCGGTCTTTCTTTTTGAACACATAGTTAAAGTCGGCCACCATTTTTCGATCGCCATAGCTCTTGGTAAGATGGTGAAGCTCCATGATTTTACCGCCTTGCCGAGCCTCTTGAATATCCAACTCCAATCTGTCTTTTTTGATATTCTGTGTTGCCTTCTCTTGCAGTTCGTAAAAAGCTTCGATGCGGTATTTTGCTTTGGTACCTCGGGCGCGTGGTTGCTTACGCATCCATTCCAATTCCTTTTTCATCAGGTTTTTGGCTTTAGTCACCTCGGTTTTCAGCATCTCTTCCCGCTCTGACTTTTTCTCTAAAAAATAGGCGTAATTACCTTGATAGCGATATATCTTACCTCGGTCAAGTTCTAAAATAGCCTTTGAAACATTATCTAAGAAGTACCGATCGTGCGTTACCATTAGCAGTGTAACGTTCTGCCCGGCCAGGTACGATTCAAGCCATTCAATCGCCTCTAAATCGAGGTGGTTGGTAGGCTCATCCATGATGATCAGATCGGGTTCGGTCAGTAGCAACTGAGCCAGAAAAATGCGCTTGCGCTGGCCGCCAGAAAGCTGTTCGAACTTTTGATCTAAATCGGTAATGCCCAGTTTAGTCGTGATCTCTTGCACTTTGGCATCATAATCCCAAGCATTAAATTCTTCCATCCACTCCAACGCATGCTGCATACGCTCGGGCGATACAGACGGATCGTGTAGACACTCTTCGTACTCGCGCACTACCTTGGCTATTTTGTTTTTATCGTCAAACAAAACTTCTTTTACCGTTAGCGTGCCCTCTACGTTGGGTTGCTGAGTAAGGTAGCCGAGCTTAATTCCATCGCGCGTAGAAACTACACCACCATCGGGTTTAATCTGCCCAGTAAGAATTTTAATGAGTGTGGTTTTACCGGTTCCGTTCTCGCCAACAATGGCCACTTTTTCGCCTTGGCCTATACCTAATGTAATGTCTTTAAAAAGCCATCTGTCGTTAAAAGATTTTGATAATGATTCTGCTGAAAGGTAGTTCACTTAAAAAAATTAAGGCGCAAAGGTAGTACATGCCACCTTCATGGCAGCGGCACCTCAAAAAATATACTTCGTTCGATTCTGCTTTTTCTAAGCCACGTTATATTGCTTCTTGTAAAAGCAGAAAAAACATAGAGCTAACTGAAAACAGGTAAATGAAGCGATGGTAAAAAATAGCATCATAGCACACATCGGTTTTAATGTTAAACCAAACTTAATATAAGTATATTAAATATCCTATTATTCAGATAGTTATAAATTACAATTAAAGTTATTTTACTGAAAATGAATTTATTAGAACCGTTACAAAAAGCCACTACACCACAGCAACTAAAAAAGATTGTTGCGCAGATTGGTGAACCAAAGCACGGCCTTAGTGAATTGGTTACTATCTACCTGAAAGGACCTATGCGCATTACACAGCGAGCAGCCACACTACTCGTTTACTTTGCGAACAAGCATCCAAAACTGGTTGATAAAGAGCTGGGGCAGATTATCAACTACCTTCAAAAACCAAAAGCCTCTGTAGCAGTTAAACGAAATACGGTTCGGTTCTTACAATTCATGCCGATCGCTAAAAAATGGCAAGGCCGTGTAGCAGACATTTGTTTCCGCTATTTAACAAGCCATACTGAGCCCATTGCCGTTAAGGTTTTTTCCATGACTGTGTTAGCCAATTTGGCAAAGGAAAACCAAGAATTAAAGAATGAATTGATTTCCATCATTGAAGATCAGATGCCGTTTGGTAGTGCTGGTTTTCGGAATCGGGGAGCGCGGATTTTGAAAGAATTAAAAGAGACATACGGCCTAGCATAAAAATTAAGAAGAACTTCCATCGCTAAGTGCATTTTGAATTATTCCCTCTCCCCTCAAAAGTTACATGGTAGCGTAGTCATTCTTTGCCCCTCTCCCGCGGGGAGAGGGGAGCAGTAAGTTCTGTTGTCTTTGAAGTTCCTTTTGGGTGAGGGTTTTAAATTGCAAAAACGTTAAATGCAGTAAGCAAAAAGCGAAAAAAGTCAGATGATTTTTTTTTAGGTTAATTTGTGCCACTAATTCTAAGCATGCCCGATCAAGCGTCCCACCCTCATACCATAATCTGTAAAAGCTGCGGAAATTCTTTTCACGGAAACTACTGCAACGAATGTGGCGAGAAGGTGCTAAAGCCTTCCGATCGGTCGTTTAAAACATTTCTTAGCAACATCTTAATTGCTATCACCTTTGCCGATAGTAAACTGATTAAAACCTTGTGGCTGGTGTTGAGTAAGCCCGGTTTTATTTCAAAAGAATTTGCAGAAGGGCGCAGGGTGAATTACCTCAAGCCCATCTCGCTTTTTTTTGTGCTGAATTTGGTCTATTTCTTTTTTCCACTCATTCAATTATTCAACGCAACGCTCCATACACAGCTGCTTTCTCCGTTCGGGCAATTTTATAAAGTAATTGTTGCTCATAAGGCTGTAGAGTTGGGATTGACCGTAGATTCTTTTAAACTGATCTACGACCAAAAAACCACTGGCTTTGCCAAACTGATGGTAATGGTTTTTGTGTTGGTGGCATCGCTGCCGTTAAATCTCTTTTATTGGAAACGTAATCGTCTTTTTACCGATCATGTTGGCTACATGGTAGAGCTAGCCTGTTTTAATTTGTTTGTAAATGCATTACTACTTTCTGTTCTTGCTTTTTTAGGACTTGGGCACTACTTAAGCGAGAACGTGCTTAGCGCGATCTTTATTACCACTAACTTGTATTTCCTGATCGGGTCTGGCTACTCATTCTATGGAGAAAGAAACTGGATGCTTGTGGTTAAGTCAGCCTTGATGATTTTTTCATTGGGACTAGCACTAGAGATTTACCGAGCAATTCTATTCTTTGTCACCATCTGGTCGCTGTAGAAACTTAGCTGATTGAATGTGATAGGTTTTCGATCAACTCATCTGCATGTTTTTGCTCTGCAGTAGAAACCATGCGTTTGTATTCCAGCAAATACTGCTTAGCCTCTACCCGTTCTCGATTCATAATAAAGGTGAGTGCCAAATTAAAATAGCTGTTTGGAAAAGCTGGCTCGATCGAAATAGAAAGCTGGTAATGGAGTTTGGCCAACAATAGATTACCCACTTCGGCATATACGTTAGCAAGGTTATAATGTGATTCGTAATGGCGTGGGTCTTCCTTTAGGCTTTTGCTAAAATGGTCGATTGCTTGCGTAAAATTTTTTTCCTCTGATGAGAGGATGCCTAGGTTACAATAGGCATCGGCTGATGAATCGTGTTGCTGTATTGCCTTTAAATACAATTCCTTCGATTGAACGTCATGCTGCTCGTCTAGCAGCAAAGCCTCTTCAAAAGGAGATAATTTATGGAGGCTGATCATTTTTGCCGACTCAAAAAGATTTAACTGGCCATGCTTCTCTAAATCCGTGATTCGTTTTTTGCGAACTGGCTTAAATCCAAACTTCTCAGGAGAAGGGATAGGAAACGCAATTACTTTGGCCATAAAATGCAAAGGTAGCGCATGTAACCAGACTCAACAAACGATTAACCCGCGCTAATTTTTCGTAATCAAAAAATCTACTCTTCGGTTTAGCTTTCTTGCCTCTTCCGTATCGTTGGTAGCAATGGGCTTGCTGCCACCAAAGCCTTTGCCTTTGATGCGCCTAGCAGAAATACCTTTTGAAACGATATAAGTCTTGATTCGATTTACTCTTTCTTTAGATAATAGCAAGTTCTTTTTTGCATCTCCCCGATTGTCGGTGTGGCCTTCTAACTCGATTTCTACTTTTGGATTAGATTTCAAAAATTCAACTATGGCATCAAGTTCGGTATACGATTCGTTGAGTAGATTAGTAGTACCCATCGCAAACAAAACACTCTTTAAATTCACAATAACACCTACCTCAATGGGCTGAAGTTGATAATTCATTTCCAGATTTCTCAATTGAAATGTTTTGATATCTAATCGTTCTACAATTGACACATATCCTTTTTTCAGCAACTCAATGGTATAAATGCTCGTGGCCGGGATTTTTAATTGGTAAAATCCTTTTGCATCTGAACTGGCAGTTATCAAGGTATCTGACTTAAACTGAATCGTTGCCGCTAGTCCACTTTTAGTTTTGGCATTCGTAACCTTCCCCGAAAGGGTGACTAAATTGGAGCGAACGGGTTCGTATTTATTCTCAACTATTTTAATGAGGGTATCTATCGGTGAAAATTGATTTGGTTTTTGCAACTCGTGGACGTCACCATAACCATTGCTATCTCGGGTAGAAGTAAATAGTGTTTGTCCATTACCTTCTCTATAAAATAATTCTCGTGCATCTGAATTGACACTATCCGAAAGCAAAACGGGTGCAGACCAATTAGTCCACGATTCATCTAATCTGGTGGCAGAAAAAATATCAAAACTACCAAGCCCTTTATGTCCATTCGAGGCAAAATAAAGTGTGCGTTCATCTTCGCTTAAGCTGGGGCTCCACTCTTGAAGCGGTGTGTTAATCGTTTTTCCTAAGTGAATTGGCTCATTCCATTTTCCATTTCGGATTCGAGTTACGTAAATATCTTCTCCACCAACAGTAGAATACGAATCAGCAGAAAAAACAAAAAGTGAATCTTTTACTTGGCCATGTAAAAATCCTGAACGGTTAAGAAAATAAGGGATGGTAATCTTTGTTGGGAAAGACCAATCTCCGTTTAATGTTTTTGTAGAAGAAGAAATTCCTTGAGACGTTGGAATCCCATTTTGCTCGTAGTGACCAAGCAAATACAAGATGGTGCCATCCACACTAAATCCAGCTACTGAATTGTAGTTTGCATCATTAATCAACCTGCCACCGTGAATGGGTTTTTGCCACACGTTATCAATCTTTAACGAAACCCAAATATCACCGGGGTCTTTTTTGCCCCCAACATTTTGCGGATGATTCGCTATGGTAAAGTAAAGTGCTTTCCCATCTAAACTCAATACCGGATTTTGTTCATCAGATGGAGAGTTGATATTGAGCAATGAGGGAGCTTGAGACCAGCAGTTAAGTCCAACTATAAGCAACGTTATCAGTAGCAAATTTGATTTTTGTGTCATTCTTTTTAATAGAATATAGAAGATAGGATTTAGTAGCTAAGATAATGAATACTGTTTACCGAATACTTATTACCACTTACAAATGACTGTTGCCCAAAAAACATTAACAAAGGTAATTCAATTCACTTACTCACCCACTCACTTCCTTTCAACGTAAACCGCCACGGCAGCAACGCATCTTCACCAGCATAATCGATACCAATACGGGGCGTAGCCAGAATGTTTTTCTTGGCCACTTGAGTTTTACCTTCTTCAATCCAAATCTCATCATCACCCAAATCAATCCCATTGTGACTTCGGTTGATGCCCAATGCTTTCGTTAGTTTTCCTGGACCGCTCGTAATTTTATGAAGTGTTTTTGCCTTCATGCGCTCTTGCATGATTCCCTGTCCCGACAATGGTTCTAAAGCACGAATCAAAACTGCATCCGCTTTGCCCTCGCGATTGGTAACCACATTGAACAAATGATGGATGCCATAGCACAAATACACGTAGCTAACACCACCGGCCTCAAACATCACCTGATTACGAGTTGTCATCCCTTTGTAAGCATGGCAGCCGCGCTCTTTAAACGAATAAGCTTCCGTTTCCACAATGATTCCACAGGTTAACCTTTCATTAACATTGGTTACCAGCACTTTACCAATCAGTTCTTGGGCTATCTGAACTACATTTTGCCGTTGGTAAAAGGAGCTTGAAAGTTTCACGGAAGATGAAAGTAATTCTTATAAATTTGCGACTCAAATTAACCAGACAAACTTATATGAAAAACATTTTAGCAATTGCATTATTGGCAGTCGGCTTTGTTGCCCAAGCCCAAGTGCAAACTCCTCAGCCCAGCACAGCCTCTACGGTTACCAACGTAGTAGGTTTAACCGAAGTGAAAATTGAATACTCTCGCCCCAAATCGAAAGGCCGTAAAATCTTTGGCGCAAGCGCAGATTTTTTAACTCCTTACGGGAAACTTTGGCGCACTGCTGCCAACACAGGTTCTAAAATTACTTTTAGCGATGATGTTAAATTTGGCAATAGCGATGTGCCTAAAGGAACTTACTTGTTATTGACCATTCCTGGTGCAAGCGAGTGGACAGTAATTTTGTACAAAGATGTGGCGATGGGCGGCAATACAGAAGCCTATGACCAATCAAAAGACCAAGCTAGAGTGGTTGTGAAATCAGAGAAATTGACCGAGAAAGTTGAAACCTTCACACTCGAGATTTCTGATTTTAGCGAGAACGGAAAATCTGCTAATCTACAAATCATGTGGGAAAATACTTCGGTAAAAGCTCCCATCACGGTCGACTTCGATGCAAAAGTGATGAAGTCAATCGAAGCAAACACAAAAGTAAATCCTAACAATTATTTCCAGGCTGGTGTTTACTATCTAGAAAATGGCAAAGATTTGAACCAAGCATTGAAGTTTGTAAACAGTGCATTGGAAAGTAACCCTACTGCTTTCTGGATATTATACCAAAAAGCAAGAATCCAAAAAGGCTTGAACGACAAGGCTGGCGCATTAGCATCTTCTAAACTTTCGTTGGAGGAATCAATCAAAGCAAAAAATGCTGACTATCAAAAAATGAACGAAGAGCTTCAAAAAGGTTTGAAGTAATTTTTTGAATTAGGTTAGAAAAACCCTTGGCTGAAAGTCGAGGGTTTTTTTATTCCTCAATATTATTAAAGGTTCAGCGCAATATTCAGAATTAGCCACCAAGCCACAAAGAAAAATTGCCAACTTAGTGCCTTCGTGTCTTAGTCGCAAAAGAAGCATTAACATTTTCCTAACTTGAAAGCCTATGAAAGATTACGGTTTGCACATACTATCAACGGATTTATTTGAGGAATACCTAAAGAAAGCACCTAGCCAATTGGAAGCTAATTTCGATGCGCTAAAGGATGCAGAGATTTCAACCGATACGTTTAGCTTTTATACTTCGGTTTCGGCAATGGCCTCAAGTAAAATTGAAGGCGAGCAAATGGATATTGACAGCTATGTCAAGCACAAGATGCTCAATATTGAATATCAACCTGACCTTGTCCAAAAGCCAAACGATTTATATAATGCTTACCTGTTTGCTCAAGCGAATAGCATTACGAAGGACAATTTTCTAAACGCTCATAAATTGCTTTCTACTCATCTATTGCCCAGAGACAAACAAGGCGTTTGCCGTGTTGGAAATATGGTAGTGATGGAACACCTAACCGGACGAATACAATACGAGGCTGCGCCTTCCAGCGATGTAAAAAATCTTTTTGACGTTCTATGGAAAGATATTGAACAATTAAAAAAGCAAGAACTTACTCATCAAGAAGTTTTCTACTTTGCTTCCTATATACATCTGATATTTGTTGATATTCACCCTTTTGAAGATGGAAATGGGCGGGCAGGTCGATTGCTTGAGAAGTGGTTTATATCAGAGAAGTTAGGCAAGCAGGCCTGGTATGTTCAAAGTGAATTGTACTACAACAAACATGTAAATGACTATTATAGAAATCTGAATCGGCTTGGTTTGATTTACGAGCTTCTCGACTACTCAAAAGCACTTCCGTTTCTGTTGATGCTTCCTAACGCACTTATAAATCACTAACATTAGCCTTTTTGAATAACTGAATGAATATCGAGAAAGCCACTACCACCACACACCCAATGATATTGTAATACAAAAACGCAATCTGTTCGTAAAATAAAAAGTAGCACGAAAGAACCACGCTCTCCCCTATTAATGCGGCAATGAACACGGCATTGCTTCCTACCTTCTTCAAATAAAAAGCCACCAAAAAAATCCCGAGAATCGTTCCATAAAATAACGAGCCGACAATATTTACGTACTGAATTAAATTCTCAGCGAAGTTGGCGAGTGCAGCAAACACCATTGCGATCACAGCCCAGAGAATGGTGAAGAAACGCGATGCTTTTAAGTAATGGCTTTCGCTGCCATCTGACTTCACAGAACGTTTGTAAATGTCGACAGTGGTTGTTGATGCCAATGCATTCAATTCAGAAGCCATGCTCGACATGGCGGCTGAGAACATCACAGCCAATAGTAGGCCAATCAATCCGTGCGGCAAGTAGTTCAATACAAAATTAAGAAAGATGTAATCTCGGTCTTGTGTTTTGGCGAGTGGTACCGCTGCCGCAATGGTTGCCTTCACTTCTTTGCGGATGGCTGTCTCCTCATCTTGTAGAACTTGATAGTTTGTTTTCGATTTTATTTTTAATGATTCGTCATCGGATTGAATTCCCTTCAGTAATCCGTCTACCGCTTCGCGTTTCTTGGCATATACATCCGCATATTGTTTTTCCAGCAACCGAATCGAATCCGCTTGGTTTGTTTGCATCGCCTGGTTTTTCAGAGTGGCATTGTGAAAAACTGGTGGCTGCACAAACAAATAGAAAACAAATACCAATACACCAATGAATAGGATAATGAACTGCATTGGTATCTTCAGTAGACCATTAAAAATCAAACCCATTCTGCTTTCGCGGAGGGATTTTCCCCCAAGGTAGCGCCCCACTTGCGATTGGTCGGTGCCGAAATAAGACAAAAATAAAAAGGTAGAGGCAATCAACCCCGACCAGATGTTGAAGCGGTCGTTCCAACTAAAATTTGTGGTGACGATATTGAGCTTTCCCAACTCTCCCGCCAATTGAATTGTATTGCCAAACGAAACATTATCGGGTAATAACCGGTAAGCAATTACCCCAGCCAGCAACATGCCGCCCATGATAACGGTCATCTGTTGACGTTGTGTTAAACTCACCGCTTTCGTTCCACCTGAAACAGTATAAACAATCACCAACATCCCAATCAAAAAAGTAGTGATGAAAATGTTCCAACCTAAAATAGTGGAGAGGACTAGTGCAGGCGCAAACAACGTGATACCAGCTGATAGCCCGCGCAAAATCAAAAACAAAATAGCCGCAAGCGTCCGCGTTTTTAAATCGAAACGCGTTTCCAAATACTCGTAGGCCGTGTAGACTTTCAATCGATAGTAAATGGGCACCATCGTCACGGATATGATAACCATCGCAAGCGGCAACCCAAAATAAAATTGAATGAAGCGCATGCCATCTTCAATGGCCTGCCCGGGAGTGGAAAGAAAGGTGATGGCACTGGCCTGCGTGGCCATGATGGAAACGCCAATCATCCACCACTTCATGGTATTGTCTCCTTTCAAATATCCATCGATGTTTTTTGCACCACGTGTTTTCCACGTACCGTATAGAACAATCGCGAGGATGGTGCCAAACAATATCAACCAATCGAGGTAATTCAAAAAGATTTCAGATTTAAATGTGAGATTTCAGATTTTTTAGCCTAGTTGAAATTACCGGTGAGAATTGAAAAAAGTAACACTTGAAATAGCATGAATCCGAGTACGAGATAATACCAAGTATTCCAAGAGTCGAAGAGTGGCGGTTTTTCTTCCATTACTTCAAAAGTTGATTGGGGTCACGATACGTATTCCAAAAAGTCAATAAATCAACTCGTTTATCGTCCACTATTTTGAAATACAAAATGATTCTCCTGTTGACTATGCACCGATGAACTTTAGTTACAGCATTGTGCGCTGGAAATACCGTGGGATTTAATGAGACCAACTCCAACACTTCGTCCACTCTATCCAAAAAATCATTCACCACTTGATTGCCCCAATCTCTGGCCAGATATTCCGTATTTTGATTAAGGGTCTTGATGGATTCTTCAGTCCAATTTAATTGATACCTCACGACTTATACTTCTCTCTAAATTCAGTCATTACTTCGTGATGAGGACGAATCTGTCCAAGCTTGGATTCATCTAAGCCGCGCTGGATAGATTGCTCCATGGCTTCGTTTTCCGCTTGTCGTGTTAATCCAAAATCTAACAAGTTTTTAATAGCCCGTATCAAAGCCAAATCATTCACCTGTTCTACACGTTGCAAAACTTCTGCTTTTTCCGAACCGATATTCATAGTGATGTATTTGAAATTAAAGTTACGATTTTTTCAGATTCTGTTGTTCCTTGATTACTTCGCCTTGGTTTTGACCTTTATCTTCCCTTTTATCACTTCTTGCTTCGGCTTCTTTAACGACACCAAGTTTGCAAACAGCTTGTAAGCACCCGGCACACCCTCGGGCAATTCGCGGAAAAACGAAAGGCTTGTGTACACATAATATCCTTCGCCATACTGAGCCACCAGCAAACTTCCGTTTCGTGCTGGCTCATTGGAATCGTTCATCGAAAGCAATGCTTCATATTTTTCATCCCACACATTAGGGAAATACAAACCGCGCTCTTGTACCCACCCTTCAAAATCTTTGGCGGTAACCTTGTTAGGAACATTCAGCACCGGATGGTCGGGTTTCAAAATCCGCACTTCACTATTTTCTTCCGTTACTCTATCGCGCGAAAGCGTAAGCGGATAGGGCGAGAATTTATCTTTGTCGATTTCCAAATCGTTGCTGGTGTTGTATTGAACAATTAATGTACCGCCTTCTTTTACATACTGAAGCAAATCAGGCATGATAAAACGAATCCGTTCGTTGGTGTTCAGCGTTCGAACACCCAACACAACCGCGTCAACTTTTTTCAGATTGCTCGAAGTAATCTCTTCGTTTTTCATCTCCCACACTTCATACCCCATGTTGCGCAAACTCGCTGGTACATCATCGCCCGCACCACGGATGTAGCCAATCACGGCTCCCTCTTTTTTCAAGTTAAGCTTGAGTAACTCTTCTTCAGCTTTTGGCAATAACGTCTGTGTGGGAATGTGGTCGTATTGAATCGTCTGCAACGAATAATCGTATTTCGAACCATTGACTTCCGCAACGGCCTTTACTGTCGCTTTCACTTCTTCCTTGCCAGAATAAACCGAAATGCGAAGTATCTTCTCCTCGCCTCGTTTTTTCAATTCAAACGGATTCTCTGCGGGCTCGGCTCGCCAACCCGTGGGAAGTTCCAACGACACGCTACCACTCAAAGCTGTTGCCGATGCTGACTTCACCAATACACTCAACACTTGCGGCTGGTCGTTGGTGAACAAATACACAGGTTTATCTAAATTGATCAACACAGGTGGAACAATTTCAAACGGACACGACAGCTCTCCTTTTACCGGGTCTGTCCACTTGTAAACGAGAGGAACATTAACCAATAGATTTTCTCCGTTTACTTTAAATGTAAAATCGAATGTGGATGCGGGATCGTTCTCTGGCTTTCCAATCAAATTCTTATCGGCAAATGAAAACAAGCCCAATGAATGTTTTTCCTTTAACCAGTACGGACCCGAGTAGCTTGCTCCTTCCGACAACTTGCGCTTCGATTTGAAATTGAGCGGAATGTTATTTTTAAGAGCGGTGTTTAGCGTGCTATCCAAATTTACCGAAGCAGATTGAATGGATTGCAAATTCACATCGGCTGACGAGCGATTGATCACTTCAAATGTGGCCACCAATGGTTGCCCGGGTGAAACATAAAAATTATCTGCCACCACTTCCACAAAAAGGCCGGCACAATCTTGAATTAACTGATTTACTTCGGCTAACTTTCTATTGCGCCAAACCGAACTCGCCAAGCTTGAAATTTCTTTTCGGATAGTTAGCAACGAAGGAATGGAAGCCGCTGGGTTTTCTACTTTGTACTCATTCACCATTTTGTCGACAAGCGGCTGAATTTTCTCTGCGCCTTTTACTCTCGACCAAGTTGTATTCACTCCATCAAAAACATCATTGGTATGGCGTTCCCCTTTTACGTATTCAAAAAACTCAAGCGCGTCACCTCTCCTGCCGGGTGAGCCAAAGCCTTGGCTCTTGTGCTGGGTGCGACTTTCAGCAGCAATTTCAGAATATGATTTTCCCAACAATGTGTTATAAGTGCCCACGTTCATTGTTAAGATGCCGGGCGTCTTTTCATTAATGGTCTGGTTCCACCACCGTCCGGTATTGGTGTACAACCTTTTTACTTGCCACGTATCAAACTGCTTTGCTTGTTCAGTAAATTGGTTGGGGTCGTTGGTCAAATCAAATGCCTCTTGCGCTAGAATGGCAGATGCGGTGTGGTGTCCATGCCCCGCGCGTTCATCGGGCGGAAAGCGTGTGAGAATTACATCAGGTTGAAATTGACGAATCACCCGAACGACATCCGATAGTATCTCTTGCTTGTTCCAAATTGCAAAAGTCTCGGTTGCGTTTTTTGAAAACCCAAAATCGTTGGCGCGTGTAAAAAACTGTTGTCCTCCGTCAATGCGCCTAGCCGCCATCAGCTCTTGCGTGCGAATCAATCCTAGCAAGTCGCGAATCTCAGGCCCAATCAAATTTTGCCCGCCATCGCCCCGGGTCATCGATAAATAAGCCGTGGCCGCTAATCTATCGTTGGCCAAATAGGCAATCGCTCGCGTGTTCTCATCATCGGGGTGCGCAGCCACGTATAAAA